>NZ_BAAJMJ010000007.1:0-238061 GCF_057552415.1 Pseudoalteromonas sp. NH0006-26 | reverse complement strand
CCACATTTGTGGGCCTTTTTTATATTTTATTTTTAGCTTAGTAAAGAATGTAAGAATACTAGGCTAATGGCGAGAGGGCATACAAACTTAGTGTACCAAGGCCATATTTTCCAAAATAAGGTGTTATGTACTTCAGGATTACCTTGCTGGATTGCTTTGAGCAATGACGACCTGTACCAGATCCACCCTACAAAAATACAACACATAAGTCCTAATAACGGTTGCGCGACTTTAGTAGTTAAGGTGATCACTAAGCCAAATAACGCGCCTAGGTTACATACAATGGTAATACTGACAATGGCAATCAAAGCACCAATTAACCACGTGGCTTGCACACGTTTCATTGCAAAACGCTCTACAGTGTACGACACCGGCGCTTCAAGCATTGAAATAGACGAGGTCAGTGCGGCAATACTCATTAATGCAAAAAAAGCAAAGCCAACAAATAAACCAACACCACCCATACCATCAAATAGGGCGGGTAAAACCTGAAATACTAAAGTGTCTTCTGAGAGCAGCTTGCCTGTTGTTGACGAGAATATTTCAACACCTTGTGCTTGTGCAACATACATAGCGGGGATAATCAGTAAGCCCGCTACAAATGCTATAAATACATCAATAAGCGTAACATAAGCACCTAAAGAGACGAGGTTTTCCTTTTTACTGATATATGAGCCATAAATAATCATTACACTGGTACCCAGTGATAATGAAAAGAAGGCTTGCCCTAATGCACTGACTAATAACGTAGGATCAAAAATAGAAGAAAAATCGGGGACTAAGTAAGCTTTTAACCCCTCAACAGCCCCTTCTTGAGTCATTACATAGGCAATTAAAGCAAACAAAATTCCGAGCAGAGCGGGCATTAAACGTTTTGACCACTTTTCAATACCGTTTTCAACACCGCGGCTAATAATAGCAACGGTTAAAATAATAAATACCACAGTAAAAAGAATATTACGTGTAAGTGACTGTTCACTTAGCCACGAAGATGCAGCATCAGCACCTATGAGTGTGGTTACAGGCTCCAGAGTTGCACTTAACATCCAACCAGCAACAATCGCATAAAAGCTGAGTATAAAGCCTGCACATAAAATACCGCCAAAGCCAACCGCAAAAGCAAACTGCTTTTGCCAAGGTTTAGTGGTTAATTTAGTTAATGAAGAAACCGCATTAGCTTGTCCATGGCGACCTATCATCAGTTCTGCCATTAAAGCGGGATAGGCTAAAAAGAAGGCCAGTACTAAGTACGCGACTAAAAAGGCAGCCCCCCCATTACTTGCTGTTTGTGTTGGGAAACCCCAAATATTACCAAGCCCAACAGCAGACCCTGCTGCGGCCATTATAAAACCAAAGCGGGAGCTAAACTCACCTCTGACTGCACTCATATTATTCTGCTTCTCTATTTTTTGACGCCGCTGACAATCTACTGGAATTGTAAATAAATAAAAAGTGCTTATTTGACTAAGTTGCACAATTATTGCGTTTTATTTTCAGATATAAATAACACGTGCGTATTTTGATTATAAATAGCACGATTTCTTTAATTATATTGCGTTAGTTAGAAGCGATAGTGCTTGGTTGATTAACCTTCATGCTGAGCAATACTTAATGTAAAGCAGGCTCCACCAAGTTGCTCGCTTTTGCTTACTGCTACAGTACCATGATGCCAATCTGCGACTTTGGCAACGATCGCTAACCCGAGTCCGTAACTATTGTCACTGCGATTGCGGTGGCTACGTTCACGAAAGAACGGGCTAAATACTTTATGGTTATTTTCTTGAGCTATTCCTGGGCCATCATCGGCAATGCTAATAACTAAAACGTGTTCTTGCACTGAAGCTGTTACTTTAATGTGATGATGTGCAAAATCGCAGGCATTATTAATTAAGTTAGCGATTGCTCTTGCTAGCCAATGTAAGTCAGCATATATAATATGATCATCGCACTCTAAAGAGATTTTGAGCGAACGTGCGGCTATTTTAGGTTCAAGTTGCGACATAATATCACTGAGGTAATGTTTAATATTTGCTGATGAGTAAGTAAGTTTATTGGCATTTTGTTCCAAAGTAGCAAACGCTAAATAGCTTTTTAACATTGACTCCATATGATCCAAATCGGTCTCCATACGGGTTAAATAATGCTTTATTTTACTCTCGTCATGAGTATCAAGGGCGGCGTCAACACCAAAGCGTAAGCAGGCTATTGGAGTTCTAATGTCATGGGATAGGCTTGAGGCCATCAGTTTATTTTCAGCAACTAACTTTTCAATTTGGCTCGCCATACGGTTAAAAGTCAGTTCCACATCTTTTATATAGGTAAAACGAGAGGGCTTAATTCGCGCTTTAACGTTACCAGATGCGAACTGTTTTGCCGCATCATTTAATACCGTGAGGCGTTTTGCTAAAGGGGTAATAATAAAGCCCATAAAAACACATAAGCCAGTATAAAATAGCAGTGTTAAAATTATGTCGTTTCGCTGTGTGCTTTCGTAAAGCTTATCTAAACGCATGGTTAAATGATAAGGGCTTAATGCATCATTCGTGTAGAGCATGTAAAAGCCTTGCTCGTCCTCGAGTATTAACCCGCCTTGGGTTTGCATTTTATCTAATAACTCTGATGGCAGTGCGAGTGACTGGTTTAATTTGTAGTTAAGAGCTAGATTAAAATCTCTGGCTAACTGAGTTACCTGCTCAGGGCGTGCTTGTGGTTTTATAGCCGTGAGTTGTTCACTTAAACCAACAATAATTTGGCTTTGTAAACTAAACTCATCGAGTGGCGCATGCGCTTGTTGACTAAATGCATCAATGAGCCAACCTAAAACAATAATTGAAAGCAGCGCACTGCCCAGTAGTGAAATATAAAACTTTTTCATTGATGCTATTCCATATTAATAGCGCAGGCTTGGTACATTAAAGTGACGTTTATTTATAAGCACTCTGGTATTAAAAGTTACCACGCTGTAGTCACGAATAAATAACCACGGCCCCAAATAGTTTTTATTTTTTCTGGTTTTTGCGGATCATCATTAAACTTTTTACGTAAAGCAGAAATAAGTACATCAACGCTTCTATCTAAGCCATCATACTCCCTGCCTTTGGTTGCTTTGAATACCGCATCACGCGATACTACTTGCCCAGCGTTGCTCGCTAAATAATGCAGTAATAAGTACTCTGCGCTTGAAATATTTATATCTTGTTGGTTGAGTGTGACGTTACGAGATTCGGTATTAATACTTAATTGACCGATATTGATCATACTCGTTTGAGCATCAGTGTTAGGCATGTCGTTGCTGTAACGTAAAGCCGACTTAATACGGGCAAGCAATGCACGAGGGCGAACAGGTTTTATTATGTAATCGGTAGCACCGACTTCAAGCCCAATGACCTCATCCATTTCTTCATCTCGTGCGGTGAGCATAATTATAGGGGCATGATAAAAGCTTCGTAACTCACGACATACACTAATACCATCAAGTCCGGGTAACATAATGTCGAGTAAAATAAGTTGTGGATTTAAATGCTTTACTTGGCTTACAACCTCATCACCGCGATGACACACATGCACAATATAACCTTGCTCAGTTAAATACTCAGTCACCCATTGTGCAAGAGAGATATCATCTTCAACCAGTAAAATAATACCGTAATTATCCATAAGCTTTCTTCGTATACCTAAATGATATTTTAGCTAGTAAAATGTGTTTAATAGTTGGCTGATTTAAAATAACCGCCAGCGCCGCTTTTTTTGCCTATTTTGATACACCCATTGTAATTTTACTTCGCTTACAGCAATGACTTGTGATGTATTACTATCAAATAGCTCAAATGAAATGCTTTGTGTTGAGTCAAAAGCATAATTAAACGAACCTTGTCGCTGCTTAAGCCAGCACTGCATAATGTATTTTGAAGTCGCGTCGCGTAAGCAATAATTCCCCACTTCCGGTTGCTGCCACGACAAAACGACATCGGCGTAACAGTGGCGTCCTTCACGTAAGGCTACACAGGTATCCGGTACGGCAGTGAGCTCACTGGGCGCTTGTGTTGTCACTGCCAGTAAAGAGCCTGAGTATGTAAACAACAAACAGTAAAAAAATCTAAAGTACATAACGCAGGCCTACCTTGGCTTTGTGTTGATATCCTTGGGAAATAATTGGGCTGTCATCAATCTCTTTTGAAAACCATGTAGTTAACCAGCCCGCTAAAAATACCCAATCTTGATTAATTGGATATTCAGCATGAAATTCAAACATAATACTGGTACTGGCATCGGTATTATAAATAGGACGGATTGCATTTGCTTCATCGCTATCAATACCAAAGTAATAGTTTGTAAAATCAGCAGAGTAGGCGCTTAGGCCAATACCGGAGCGAAACTCCCAATTGCGCCAAGGTTGAATATGGCTGAAGAACACATTGGCAACCCAGCCGTTATGAGCACCAGATATATCATGTAAGTATTCAAGGGAAATTTGTGAATTTTCAAATCGGCGTGTTAATCGAAGGCCGGTGTCAAAATCATAGTTACGCTTTTTTATACCACGCAGTGGATCAATTACCCCGTCGTTGTAAAAGCCTAAACCTTGCTCATCAAACCCCGCTTGAATATTGGTACCTAATAAATCAAGGCCCCAATCATATTTGTTAATTAAGCTATAGCCTAAAACAAGTCCACCGCTGAGCTGATTATGGTCAAAATCAAGGTAAAAATTGTCGTAAGAAACGGCAAGACTCAAATCTAGCTCTGCGCCAACATCATAGGAGTTCATGCCAACTAAATAAGAGTCTTCAATGTAATAACCCGCACCAGCACTCCAATCCCAAGCAAACCCAGTTGTGGGCTCTAAGGTATTATCGGCATAGTAACGATTGCTGGCGTTGCTTTGAGTACTAAAAATGGCGGCAACTAATAAGGCTGCACAACCAAAAGATTGTTTAAGTGAAGTATGCGTCATCCTTGGAACCTTAATTAGAGTTTGCTAAAGAGGCTAGGGTCTGTTGACCTTTGCGGATTAAAATTTGTTCAAACTATGGGCGGTTTAATCGCGGCGCGAGGTTTGTAACCTAGTGGGCTAAGTAAAAACCGAGCAAAGCTTCCGCGTCCTGCTCACGCCCCTTACCTACATCCATGTAGGCAACAAAGAGTAAATCGCCCCTAGGCAGAACCTTTCGGGCAGCGCCTGTTTGGCATTGATGCTGCGTTATCGCCTATTTATGGGGAACAACCACACCACATAGGCTCTGCCTTGCCTAAATACCAAACAGCCTGCTGCAAATTCAACCTTGAAAGGTCAACAGACCCTAGTATATTGTCAAACTCTTGGCTAAATCTGTAAAAAAATGTAGCGGTCGTCCTAACAACTACTGAACTTTAATTTTATCAATAAGAATACTGCTTAGATAAAATTGCATCATGGGAGTGAGCGCGCTTATTTCGGTGCGTGTACATGGCCCATTTAATTTAGTTAAACGACTCAGTTTCGTAATGGTTTTATACGCAGGGGCTGTTACTTCACTATTAAGTTCAGCTCGCTTTAGGCGAGCCTGCTCGGTGTTGTGCTTATGTATAAATGCAACAACTTCCAGCTCATTAGTGATCTTCTTTTCTTCGCTGAAGCTATAAACTAGAGGTTCACGATGAAAGCTTGCACTGTCAATTGATGATTTAGCAAACCACACCACATCGCCTGATGCTTTGTGAGTAAGTCGCATGCTAACTTGGGCTAATATATTTGCGCATTGTTGCGAAGGAAATTGCTGCGCAACTTTTGAAAACAGTGAATATGGTTTTTCTGGTTGCGCTAAGGTGTACTTGGTATCATCTACAAATTCCAGATCAACTTGATGAATGGCTAACGTGTAATCGCTATTCTCGCTTGTGGTCACCTTAAGTTGTTTATCAATTAAGGCTTGGCTTATTTGAGAGACTAAAGTGTCTGTAACGCTTGCACGGTCTACAATGACTCTTACGGTTTGATTTTTTTTCACGTTGTGAGCAGGTAATTGCACCGACTTCACTTTTGGTGAAGCATGCTCAGTTTCATACTTTAACTGGTAAGTTTGGCTCTTAAGCATAGGCTTTGCAGGCATTGCTAGAGGCTCTGCGGGTTGTTTAACGACAGCACAACCTGACGCTAATATTATAAAAAGTGATACAACTAAAAAACGCATAAATATTTTACATCCACTCAAAAGCCATTGTTCGGACATATTGTACGTTAGTCCGAACAAAAGTTCATGATATTATAACGGTCGATTATGACTAAAAAAGAAAAATTAGCTAAGAATGAAGTATTTTAACACCTTACCCTTTTACTTTTTTGCTGTGTGCCTTATGGGGACGCATTTGCAGGCGAGCGCAAGCACAGATCCTGATTGGGAAGCATTTGTTAAAAGTTATGGACGCTATACAGAAAAAAAACTAAAAATAAAAAAAATCCCAGGAGGAGCGCTTTCTATTGTCAACTCCCAAGCGCGTGACTATATCCATACTATGGGCCATACAAAGGTACGCAGTGGACAAAAAATTAATCCGCACACTCGGTTTCGTTTAGCTTCAGTATCGAAAACATTTGCAGGGTCGTTAGCGGCTAAACTTGCAAATGAACAGCGGCTCAACCTTTATTTACCTGTTAGTCACTATTTACCTGACTTTAAGCAAACTGGTTATAAAGATGATTTAAAAGTTTTTCATATTTTAAGCCATTCTAGTGGGTTAGTGCCCAATGCTTACGATAACTTAATCGAATCGCGAATGGGCTATAACGATATTGTTGAAAAACTATTGAGTGTCAAACCCATTTGTGACCCCGGTGATTGTTATGGTTATCAAAATGTGATGTTTAGCTTAATTGACGATGTGATTTTAAAAAGCACCAACAAAACCTATACCCAGTGGCTCAATGACGCGTTTTTTACCCCTTTAGAAATGAGTGATGCTAGTTTAGGTTACGATGCCATGGTGCAAGATAATAACTATGCACACCCTCACGTGCGTGGTAAAAAGCGTTGGTATAGCGCCCGTTTAAAAAAGAATTATTACAAAGTTGCACCCGCGGCAGGGGTTAACGCCAGTGCATCAGATATGGCTATTTGGTTAAATGCGCAATTAGGACAATATCCAGCGGTATTATCATTAGACGCATTAGCTACCCAAACGCGTCCGTACACGCACACTAAAAAAGAACGTTATCGACGGGTGTGGCGAGAACACATGAATGAAGCCTATTATGGGCTGGGTTGGCGTGTGTATGATTATAATGATGAAACGCTTTACTATCACAGTGGTTGGGTACAAGGATACCGAAGTGATTTAGTGATTTTTCCGCATTTAAACGTAGGCTTTAGCTTAATTTTAAATGCAGAAACAGGGCTTATTAATGAGCTTACCACGGAATTCATAGACCGTTTATTGGCATACAAACGAGGCAAAAAATAATGAGCTCATTGATAAAATCAGCATGGATAGCATTACTGTTACTCGTTTGCCATCCTGCTTTTTCTGCGCCTGAACAACTTTATTTGTTTCGCCATAGTGAAAAACAAACAGGCAGTAATCCATATTTAACAGAGCAAGGGCAGGCGCGTGCTGAGTATTTGGTTTCGTTGGTTAACATTTATCCACACATAACTTTATACAGTAGTAATTATAACCGCACATTAAGCACTGCAGCGCCTTTAGCTAGGTATTTTAATATTAAAGTTATTACTTATAATGCTGCCGATTTAACGACATTGAAAAATCAGTTGTTAGCACAAAGTGGTGTTGTGGTGGTTATAGGGCATAGTAACACCACGCCGCAATTAGCTTCGTTATTGAGTAACCAAACTATTGAGAATATGGATGAGGGGCAGTACGGGCACTATTACTCACTTAGTAGGCTTGAGCATGGCAGCTACAAAGCAAACTTGCGAATAATGGATTTTTAATCCATTTATAAAAAAAACCAGCCGCGGCTGGTTTTTTTTATAGCTTTACAACGGGCTATTAGCCGCGAGGTAACTGAATTTTTTTCTCTGGGCTTTGACGGTAAAGCACAATCGTATGACCAATTGTTTGTAATTTGGTGGCCCCTGTTTCGCGAACAATGGCATCAAAAATAAGCTTTTTGGTTTCACGATCGTCAGTTGGCACTTTCACTTTAATTAATTCGTGAATTTCTAATGCGCTTTGGATTTCAACTACTACGCCTTCGGTTAAACCGTTAGAACCTAGTAAAACTACAGGCTTAAGGCTATGTGCCTGACCTTTTAAAAACTGCTTTTGTTTGTTTGATAATGTCATGATATTACAAATTTTGCTGAATATGGCTTGAATTAAGGGTATTCTAACGCCATCTAGAGAATATTACTAATTAGTTGCGTGTTAATTTATGACAAATAAAAAACAGTCAGCCAGTTCACAGCGTTGGCTTAAAGAACATTTTGATGATAAATATGTTCAAGAAGCGCAAAAAAAAGGCTGGCGCTCTCGAGCTGTTTTCAAATTAGACGAAATCCAAAACAGAGATAAGTTATTGCGTCCAGCAATGACGGTGGTTGATTTAGGCGCAGCCCCAGGGAGTTGGTCACAATACCTAGCAGAAAAAGTAGGTGACAAAGGCCAAGTGGTTGCGTGTGATATTTTACCTATGGATTCATTAGCGGGTGTTGACTTTTTACAAGGTGACTTTCGTGAAGAGGCTGTACTTAATGCGCTATTAAAACGCATTGATGGTAAAAATGTAGATGTGGTATTGTCTGATATGGCACCTAACATGAGTGGCAATAACTCGGTTGATCAGGCAGGTAGCATGTACTTGGTTGAGCTTGCACTTGATATGTGCCACCAAGTTTTAAAGAAAAATGGCGCGTTTATTGTTAAAGTATTCCAAGGTGAAGGCTTTGATCAATATTTGCAAGATGTACGTAATAGTTTTAAAGCAGTGAAGATACGTAAACCGGATGCCTCGCGTCCCCGTTCTCGGGAAGTATATATAGTAGCGACTGGATACAAACTGTAGTACAGTTGCTTGGCGTTTAGTTGAATTTAAATTAATTGGATACAAGAGGTTAACCCCTTGAGCGATATGGCGAAAAATCTAATACTCTGGCTGGTTATTGCAGTTGTGCTTATGTCAGTATTTCAGAGCTTTAATGGCGGCGATCAAGTTGATCGTCAAACAAGTTACAGTCAATTTGTTAAAGATGCCCGCAGCGGCTCTATACAAGAAGTGTCTATTGAAAGTGGCAGTGGCACAATTACTGGCATAAAAAATAGTGGCGAGCGTTTTCAAACGATAATGCCGATCTATGATAAAGATATTTTAAATGATTTGTTAAAAAGCGATGTAAATGTCAAAGGTGTTAAACCTGAGGAACAATCGTTTTTAGCAAGCATTTTCATTTCTTGGTTCCCTATGATACTGCTAATTGGTGTGTGGATTTTCTTCATGCGTCAGATGCAAGGTGGCGGTGGCAAAGGCGCCATGTCATTTGGTAAAAGTAAAGCCCGTTTAATGAGTGAAGATCAAGTCAAAACGACTTTTGCTGATGTAGCTGGCTGTGATGAAGCCAAAGACGATGTAACCGAGCTGGTGGACTTTTTACGTGACCCTTCTAAGTTCCAAAAATTAGGTGGTAGTATTCCTAAAGGTGTACTTATGGTTGGTCCTCCTGGTACGGGTAAAACCTTGCTTGCTAAAGCGGTTGCTGGTGAAGCAAAAGTACCATTCTTTACCATCTCGGGTTCTGATTTTGTTGAAATGTTTGTGGGTGTAGGTGCATCACGTGTACGTGACATGTTCGAACAAGCTAAAAAAGCAGCACCTTGTATCATTTTCATTGATGAAATCGATGCGGTAGGGCGTAAACGTGGCGCAGGTATGGGCGGCGGTCACGATGAACGTGAGCAAACGCTTAACCAAATGCTAGTTGAAATGGATGGCTTTGAAGGTAATGAAGGTATTATCGTTATTGCTGCGACTAACCGTCCTGATGTTTTAGACCCAGCATTACTTCGTCCTGGTCGTTTTGACCGTCAAGTTGTGGTTGGTTTGCCAGATATTCGTGGTCGTGAGCAAATCCTAAAAGTACACATGCGTAAAGTACCTTTAGGTGATAACGTTGAAGCAGCAGTGATTGCACGTGGTACACCTGGTTTCTCAGGGGCTGATCTTGCTAATCTAGTGAATGAGGCCGCTCTTTATGCAGCTCGTGGTAATAAGCGTGTTGTTAGTATGGCTGAATTTGACGCTGCAAAAGATAAAATCATGATGGGTGCTGAACGTAAGACCATGGTGATGAGCGAGCAAGAAAAAGAAATGACGGCTTACCATGAAGCAGGTCATGCCATTGTAGGTCGTATGGTGCCTGAGCACGATCCGGTTTATAAAGTATCTATTATTCCACGTGGCCGAGCGTTAGGTGTGACAATGTATTTACCAGAGCAAGACCGTGTTAGCCATTCTAAAGAACTGCTTGAATCTATGATTTCTAGCCTCTATGGTGGCCGTATTGCAGAAGCCATTATTTATGGTGAAGACAAAGTAACTACAGGTGCAAGTAACGATATCGAACGTGCAACTGACATTGCTCGCAAAATGGTTACACAATGGGGCTTAAGCGAAAAGCTAGGTCCATTACTTTATGCTGAAGATCAAAACGAAATGTATATGGGTGGCGGCGGTGGTCGTTCTATGAGCATGTCGGATGAAACAGCCAAAGTAATTGATGCAGAAGTACGTTTATTCTCAGACCGCAACTATCAACGTGCAGAATCAATATTGAAAGAAAATATTGATATTTTACACGCAATGAAAGATGCACTGATGAAGTATGAAACTATCGATGCGAAACAGATTGATGATTTAATGGCACGTCAGCCGGTACGTGAACCACGTGATGCGCATGACCGTCATGAAGCTAAACCAGAAAAAGAAGATGTTTCTAAAGATAAAGCAGTTGATGAAATCCAAAAACCAACTGACGAATCTAAAAAAGATGAGTCTAAAAAAGATGAGTCTAAAAAAGATGAGTCTAAAAAAGATGAAACAAACCTTGATGATAAAGCTGAATAATCGTTAAAATAACGTATCCAAAAGCCCCGAAGTTCGGGGCTTTTTTGTATCAGTTTGCTGTGATTAACCCAAATTACACTCAACAAACACATATTAAGGTTAGCGATGAATAATAAAATTAACCTTGCGCGTGGTCGAACGCTTGACCTTAGCGAGCCCGTTATTATGGGAATAGTAAACGTTACTCCTGATTCATTTTCGGATGGTGGCCAGTTTTTTAATACGACAGCTGCGCTAAATCATGCGATGCAATTACTTGATGATGGCGCGACTATTCTAGATATTGGCGGCGAATCAACACGCCCAGGTGCGCCCGATGTTAGCCTTGAAGACGAACTGCAGCGCGTAATTCCGATTATTAAGGCTATTCGTGAGCAAAGTGATTGCATTATTTCAATCGATACCAGTAAAGCTGAGGTCATGCGTCAAGCCATTGAAGCCGGTGCGGATATAGTAAATGATGTGAGAGCTTTACAAGAGGACGATGCGCTTGCTGTCGTTGCGCAGTACCCTGATGTGGCGGTGTGCTTAATGCATATGCAAGGACAGCCGCGAAGTATGCAAAACGACCCTCACTATGATGATTTAGCAAGCGAGATAAATGACTTTTTTAACCAGCGAATCGCTGCATGCGAAACTGCTGGCATAAAGCAAAGCCAGCTAATATTAGACCCTGGTTTTGGCTTTGGAAAAACACTTAAACACAATTATCAAATATTGGCTCAATTTAATGACTACGCGCAGTTTGGCTTACCGCTGCTGGCAGGGTTATCGCGTAAGTCAATGATTGGTAATTTACTCAACAGAGATACAGAAAATAGATTAGCAGGCAGTTTAGCTGGCGCATTAATAGCTGCACAAAATGGTGCGCATATTATTCGTGTGCATGATGTAAAAGAAACCGCAGACGTGCTTGGCGTATATCAAGCCTGCAAACAAGGAGTACTTTAAATGAAAGAAAGAAAATATTTTGGCACAGATGGTGTGCGTGGTTTAGTGGGGCAAGGACCTATTAATCCTGAATTTGCAATGAAACTAGGTTGGGCTGCAGGGCGTGTATTATCGCAACACGGTACAAAAAAAGTCATTATTGGTAAAGACACTCGTATTTCTGGTTACATGCTTGAAACCGCACTAGAGTCTGGTCTAATTGCAGCCGGTATTGATGTTATTTTACTTGGTCCTATGCCAACGCCTGCCGTTGCGTATTTAGCGCAAACGTTTCGCGCAGAAGCAGGTATTGTGATCAGTGCATCCCATAATCCTTACTACGATAACGGTATTAAGTTTTTTAATGGCCAAGGCTTAAAGCTAGATGATGTTGTAGAGCTGCAAATTGAAGCCATGCTTGACGAACCAATGACATGTGTAGCCTCTGATAAGCTAGGTAAAGCAACACGCTTATCAAGCGCTGATGGCCGTTATATTGAGTTTTGTAAAAGCCAGTTCCCACAAGGCTTATCACTTGAGGGATTAAAAATAGTCTTAGATTGTGCCAACGGTGCAACGTATCACATAGCGCCTTCAGTAATGCGAGAGCTTGGTGCTGAGGTGATCACTCATGCGTGTGAGCCAAATGGGGTGAACATTAACCACGAATGTGGCGCAACTCACGTAGATACACTAAAGCAAAAAGTACTTGAGCATAAAGCGGATGTAGGTATTGCCTATGATGGCGACGGCGACCGTGTAATGATGGTTGATCATAATGGCCGTGTATTTGATGGTGATGATTTAGTTTATATTATTGCCTGTCAAGCTGCTCAAGATGACAACTTAGGTGGTGGTGTTGTTGGTACTGTAATGTCGAATATGGGCCTTGAGAATGCATTAAAAGCTAAAAATATTGCTTTTGCTCGCAGCAAAGTGGGTGACCGTTATGTGATGGAGCTACTGCAGCAAAAAGGCTGGAAAATAGGTGGTGAAAGCTCAGGTCATGTTTTAAATCTAGATTTGATTAGCACTGGCGATGGCATTATTTCAAGCTTGCAAGTACTTGCTGCTATGGTGGCACAAAACCGTACACTTCAAGATTTAGGCGCTGGATTTACTAAGTACCCAATGAAAATGATTAACGTGCGATACACTGCCGGTACCGATCCGACCCAAGCGCCAGAAGTGCTTGCTGCAGTGGCTGAAGTAGAACAAAGCTTAGCAGATAAAGGCCGCGTATTACTGCGTAAATCTGGTACTGAACCTGTTGTACGGGTGATGGTTGAAGCAGAGCAAGAAAAAATAGTTATCGACAGTGCACAGAAAATAGCAGCGGTTGTCGAATCTATGAGCAAACAAACTGATTGATAACAATAACCTCTTGTAACTTTGGGCGAGTCGAGTTAATATCTCGCCCGCTTTCTAATGTGGAGTGGAAAAATGGCAACACGCAAGGCGATGGTCGCAGGCAACTGGAAAATGAATGGCTCATTAGAGCTTGTTGAACAACTGTCTGATGCTATTAACAATGTTAAATCTGCTGAAGTAAACATTGTTTTATTTCCTCCGTTTCCACTGGTATCAGCAATGATTGCAAGTGGTGTAACTACCGGAACACAAACCGTTTCAGAGAATACACCCGGTGCTTTTACTGGTGAAGTAGATGCCCAGCTGATTAAACAGTTAGGTGCAAAGTATGTACTGGTTGGTCATTCAGAACGACGCAGCATATACAAAGAAAGTAACGATACCGTAGCCGCAAAATTTGCTCGCGCACAACAAGTAGGTTTAACGCCTGTTTTATGTGTTGGAGAGAGCGAAATAGAGCAAGAAAACGGGCAAACAGAACAGGTAGTTGCTGCGCAGATTGACGCAGTAATTAATAAATTAGGTGTAGCAGCACTGAAAGAATCTGTGATAGCATATGAGCCCGTTTGGGCTATAGGCACAGGTAAGACTGCATCGCCTGAACAGGCACAAAGTGTTCACAAATTTATCCGTGACAAAATTGCTTCACTAGACAGCGATTTAGCACAAGGGCTAACCATCTTATATGGTGGTAGCGTTAATGAAAAAAATAGCGAATTATTATTTGCACAAACAGATATAGACGGCGGGCTAATTGGTGGCGCAAGTTTAAAAGCAGAATCATTCACTGCTATCTGCAATAGTGCAAAAGGGACCGTATAAGATGTACGAAATTTTATTAGTAGTGTATTTAGTTGTAGCTTTAGCGCTTGTTGGTATGGTTTTGATCCAGCAAGGTAAAGGTGCTGACATGGGCTCATCATTTGGTGCGGGCGCATCGTCTACTGTTTTTGGTTCTTCAGGAGCCGGTAACTTTATGACGAAAACAACAACAACTTTAGCAACAATCTTTTTTGTGTTGAGTATTGTTTTAGGTAACCTAACTGCCGGTCAAATTAAAAAGACTGACGAATGGGAAAACTTAGAAGCTGCTCCAGCTGTTGAAACTGTTAACCCAGTTGAAGAAGATGTTCCTGTAACATCAACTAAAGAGCAAAGCTCTGACGTACCAAATTAATTTAGTTTAAATTGTTAAGTTGCTTTCTTTCCTCAAGTTAGCGTCAAGACTTAACACCAAGCAATAGCTTAAAAAATGCGGATGTGGTGGAATTGGTAGACACGCTACCTTGAGGGGGTAGTGCTTTCGGGCGTGGGGGTTCAAGTCCCCCCATCCGCACCAAATACAAAAACCAGTAACAGTAATGTTACTGGTTTTTTTGTGCCTGAAATTTAAAATATTAAACAACTCTTTTTAGATTAATGTTGAACATTGGAGAGAACACTCTATATTTCAATTGTTAGTGTTTATAAAAGAATACTGCTGTATATTTAATTTTATGTATAAAAAGCGTCGAAAGTTAAAAATAAAGTTAACATTTTTGAATCTTAAGCCGATAATAACTATAGATAATTAAACGGGGTAAATTAATATGGCTTCAGGTTTCTCTTTTAAAAACCTCAGCATTACTAAAAAAATACATGCAATTACATCTATAGCGATTATCGCATTCTTAGTAATTGTTTTGGTTAATTACTTTGCTATGAACGAAAATCGCATATCACTTGATGAAATGGAGAAGTCTTCTTATAAAGTAGCCAAATTAACCCTGGCTAACGTAAGTATTTTAGAAAAGTTAGATGAGTTATACACTCAGGCTGTAACCTTTGGTGAACAAGACTTAGTAACAAAAGCGGGGGAAACTTATCAGCAGCTCACTACGAACCTAGACGCAATAGAAGCAATTAATGCATCATATATTAATAGCGACACAAAAACGCGGCTGGCTAATTATGAGAAAATATCTTCAACTATCGCCAATGGTATGGTTAATGGCACAGCTGACTTTAGTAAAATACAACAACAGGCTCAGCTTAAAACAAGCCTTTTTGAGGCTGTTTTAACTAGCTTTAAAAGCGCGCAGCAAAAAGCAGATGATCGCTTTTTCCAACTTGTTGCTAATACAAAAGCACGCTCAGATGATGCGCTTAATTTAATGCTGCTTGTTGCGGTTGTATCATTAGTGCTGCTATTACTTATGGCTATTTGGATTGCACGTAATATTGGTTCATCAGCCAGTGATGCCGCTAATAACCTGAGTCTTCTAGCAAGTGGCAAAGGGTCGTTAAGTACCAAGCTTGCCGTTAACTCTGAAGATGAAATAGGGCAGGTATCTATAAACTTTAATGCCTTTATTAGTTTACTAAGAGAAACCGTTTTAGAAGTCATCGCGGTATGTGAACCGTTAATGGAAAATTCAACCCGGCTTGTGCAAGGAATGGAGCGAGCTGAGCGAGCAACCACTAAACAAACCACCGATGCCGATGTTGTTAAACAGTCGATGGAAGAAATGAAGCAAAGCGTTGGCGATATTTCACAATCAGCTGCGAGCGCATCTAATGCCGTGCAAACAGCAGAAAAAGAGGTAGATCAAAGCCGTGCGCAAGTAAAAATGTCTGTTAATGCGTCGCGCACTTTAAGCGATGAAATTAATATAGCGGCCAACACTATTAATAAGTTAGCCGATGACACTAAAAATGTATCGCAAATACTAAATGTAATCACCTCCATTGCCGAGCAAACAAACTTGTTAGCGTTAAATGCTGCAATAGAAGCTGCGCGCGCAGGTGAGCACGGTCGTGGCTTTGCTGTGGTTGCTGATGAAGTCCGCGAGCTTGCATCACGCACAGCACAATCTACCAATGAAATTCGTGAGCTATTAAGTACCCTAAGTGTTGCTGCCAATGAATCTGTAACGGCTATGACATCTGCAAGAGACATGGCCACAGATAATGCCAGTGCAGCAGAGCAAACCGGTGTCTCGATTGAAAAAATAGCAGAGCAAATATTAGAAATTAATGGGATGAACTCGCAAATTGCAGCAGCAACAGAAGAGCAAACCTCAGTAGCCGCAATGGTTGTAGATAACGTATCTAATATGCATGTTTCATTTGAAGATACGATGAGCTCACTTAAAGCGGTAAGAGATGTGGCTAAAAACTTACATTACCTTTCAGATAACCTATTAGATGCAACTGCTAAGTTTAAAATTGAGTAGTCGTTAAGACACCACTTTAACGTTTTATGAAGGTTGTAAATGTTATAGATATAAAAAAGCCCGCAATAAAGTATTTATTGCGGGCTTTTGTTTTTAACCTAGTAGATTAATATTTACCTACTACTTTTACTTTATCACTTGCTTTAGCGCTATCGATATAGCCAATTGCATCTGCATTAGCAGCTACAAAATCAATCACAGCTTGGTCATTATCAAGTTTACCTGGAGGCGTGCCTTTACCAGTAAAAACCAGCTTTGACCAATAGGCATTTAATTGACTGCCTGACTTACCAACAAGTTTGTCGTTAAATTCATCAGCTACTGCAGTGCCATTTTGGTTAACAGGATTTACTTTGGTACCATCAGCAAACGATTTGCTCTTGCCAAGGTATATTTTTTTAATATCATCTTGGCTCACTGCATTGGCATTAGCTGGATTTACAATTACAGCAACTTCAGCAAATGCTATTGTGCTACACAGTGTTAGCATGCTGGCTAAAATTAATTTTTTCATCATACGCTCCTATTAAAATACTAAATCAACGCCAACGGCGACTACGTCAGTTTCAGTATTTGTTATGTCATCTTCAAAGCGACTAAAATCTACTTTTAAGGCTGCCATTGGGTGGAAGTCATAGCGAGCACCAATCGTGTATACATTACTCTTAGCTTTAGAGCCTTCTAAAGCTTGGTTAAGACCTGCGTTTAAAGGTGGAACAGTTGGTAGTGCATTATAACGGCTGCTGTCGTGCTTATCGTCGTTGTTTTCGTATGTTAAGTGAACGGTTACCTCGTCCATACGGTAGCCTAAAGAGGTGTAGTATTGAGTTTGTTTAGCGAGTGCGCTGTTCTCAACTTCAAATTCTGTGTATTCGGCATCAAACAAGATATTGTTGTAATCGATTGAGAAACCGAAAGCGAGGAAGTAGCTATCATCCTCATTTATTGCTATATCATTTGCTTGGTCTGAAAACCCTGAACTACGAAGTGCTTGCTCAAGTCCATTAAGAGCCATACCTTCAGCCGTATCATTTTGAATACCGATACTCGTATCTGCAATGAAATATGCAGCGCGAGCACTAAACCAATCGTATGACAATGACCAGTTAACCCCGGCCATGTTGTTAAGCTCGGTATCTCCATTTACTGATACTACAGCGATATTATCGTCGAAACTGCCATAAACAACTTGCACAGTCGAATCCCAATCACCAAGTTGAGTTGTATGTAATAAGCTCAGGCCTTCATAGGTTGAGAACGGTAAGTTATATACAGACTGAGGCGGACGTACCCAGCGGTAGGTATAGCCAACATCTAAAAAGTCAGAATAGCGAAATAGAGGAAGACGCATTTTTCCTGCGCTTAATTGTAAGTCATCTGAGAATTCATATGTTAAGTACGCCCATTCAAAATCAGCGTCAAAATCATTTGCCCCGCGAGCTACTATCTGCGCTGTGGCGGTTAGCTTCTCTTGCAAATCAGCGGTTAGCTGAAGCGCAAATACGCTTTCATTTTTAAATGAAATATCATCATCATATCCATATAACGTTTGATCACTATCGAGCGACTTACCACCGACAATAGAAGCAAACCCATTAATACGAACCTCAGCACTTGCGCTGCTTGTGGCAAGTGCGCAACAAATTGCTACTGCTACAGATAGTTTTTTCATTGTGTATCCTATTTAATTTCATGTGTATCCCGCTGCAGTATAAGATGAGTATTAACTTTTTTCTAATTAAAATTAATGAATTAAGTACTTTTTACTGCTTTTTTGCAACATCAATGTAGTGGAATTATTGAAATTTAAGCACTTTTTGTTTTTAGCTTATGTAACTAACTGAGTTGTTTGGATTATTAATTATGAGAGGGAAGTTGATAAAGTAAGTATTAAGTAGTGTTTTTTTAGTTATGAACGCGAATTTATATTTTTTAGGTTATCTTGGCACCAACGAATTGCCTGCTGCTTATTTTTGACCGCTATTTTTTTATAAATTTTATGTAAGTGAACTCTTACTGTTGCTTCACTTATAAATAAACTATCAGCAATAGCACTGGAGTGAAGTCCACTAAAAAGTAGGTTGAGTACTTTAATTTCTTTATCGGTTAAATTACTTGTTTGCAAAGCATTCTTTTGTTCTGTATCGAGCATTTGACGCATCCAAATGTCACTAATGGTTCGTGGAAACCACAATTCGCCTTGTTTAATTGCTTCTAGCCCCCTAGTAAACAACTCTTCACTAGTATCTTGATAAAAAAGACCTTTTAAATTTGGCCATTCTTTCAGTGAAACGGCATCAGTATCTTTAGGAATATTATAAATAACTAACCCTTGGTAATTATTTGTATGAATAAATTGGTTTAAAAGTTCGTAGTTAGTTAGGGAGTTAAGGGCTGAGTAGCATACTAATAATATGTCGTTATTCAATGTAGTAAAAAATAATGGATTATAGTGGTTGTTGTTAAAAAGCATGTTAGTTGATTGTGTGGTCTGTTTTTTTGTCATGCTTTTCACCTAAAAATGGTTCTGCTTTATATTTAAATATAAAGGGTCTTTGGATATTGTCATAATTTCAAGCAGTTTTAATGTGTTTTCCACAATAAACGGTGTGTACGATTAATGAACAATTCAGTTGGTGGTTAATATTAAAGTATTAATTTATAACCAAAGCTGCGTCATTGTTGAGGTAATTAGTTTAGATTAAAAAAGCTAAAAATTATTTTTTTTGCTTAAACTAAAGTTAAATATACATATTGTAACTTTTATGTAATACAATACACTCCCAGAGGAAAGATGCATCTAAAGCATCTTTTTTTATGCCTACAATTTATGTTTACACAGCATAACGCATAATTAAATTAATACCCTTTGGAGAAAACCTTGAAATTACGCACCCTCTCACAGTTAAGTTTAGCGGTTATTGCAGCCCTAACAACTTCCGCAAATGCACAAGAAGCTAAAACGACAGCCAAACAAGACGCGTTTGAAAAAATTGAAGTGACAGCTCGTAAACGTACAGAGAGCTTGTTCGAATCTCCAACTGCGATTACATCAATAGGTGCTAACCTTATTGATAAAGCCAATATGGGTAACTTAGAAGATATTGGTAAATACGTTCCTAACTTAAATATTACTCGCTATGGTGTTGGTAACGCAGCGCATGCTTCAGTATTCATTCGTGGTATTGGCTTGCAAGATCACATTATAACCACAGATCCTGGCGTAGGTGTTTACCTAGACGGTGTTTATTTAGGCCGCCAAATGGGATCTAACTTATCACTTCCTAATGTTGAGCGTGTTGAAGTTCTGCGTGGACCACAAGGCACACTTTATGGCCGTAACACATTAGGTGGCGCGGTAAATGTAATTACTAAACAACCAGGTGATGAGGGCATTTTAACGACATCGGCTAAAGTCGGTAGTCGTGGTCGTATCGCTGGTGATATTTACTTCAATGATGCATTAACTAATGATTTAAGCATGTCGGCAAGTGCGTCATATAAGCAACGTAATGGGGTAGGAACAGCGGTAAATTTAGTTAACCCTGAAAAAGAAATTGGTGAAGAGCAAGAGTTTAGTGGTCGTATTGCGCTTAAATACGAAGCAACCAGTGATTTAGCGTTTACCTTCTCGCTAGATGGCGTTGATAATGAATCAGGCCAATCGCCTTATACTATTGAGCTTACTGAACCATTAGATTCAAGTAATGTATTCAATGGTGATTTCCCATTATTAACTGAAGACTTACTTCCAGCGAATCCTGATGATTTAGGCACAACAGTTGCCGGTATTGAATCAACCTCATATTCTGGTTGGGGCACGTCATTCACAGCTGATTGGGCGATTAATAACACATATACAGCCAAGTTTATTTCAAGCTACCGTACCTCTGAATATGAAGGTGGTTTAGATGATGATGCATCTCCACTTAACTTATCAGAGTTCCCAGAAGTGGGCGGTGCAGATCAATACTCTTTTGAACTTCAACTAAACGCCACGTTTGATAAAATGGACTTTGTTTCTGGCTTATACTTCTTTAATGAAGATGGCTTTACTCGCTCTGAAGATTTTGTATTTAGCCCGTTTAATACACCTGATGGCGTGCTAAATGATGGTGTTACTCCTTCATTTGGTGGCTTTGGATTTTTTGAAATTAATCAAGAAACTAACTCATACGCAGCTTACATTAATGGTAGTTACGATTTAACTGATGATTTAACAATAGGCGGTGGCCTTCGTTACTCAGAAGATAAAAAAGATGCTAATGCCATTTTCCCAACTTTCCCTGAGCGAAAGGACATTAGTGCAGACTTTAATGCAGTAACATGGGACATTAATGCTTCATACCAGCTTAGCAATAATATGAACGTGTATGGCCAAGTACAAAAAGGTTACCAAACCGGTGGTTTCCCACCGCGCCCATTCGGTGGTCCGGATCAGTTTGTATCGTTTGATGAAACCAAAGCAGTTAACTACGAGATTGGTTTAAAAGGCCAAGTACATGAAAATGTGTCTATGATGCTTGCAATGTTTGTTACTGACTACACTGATTTAGCACTGCCATTCTCAGATCCAACTGCAGGTGGTGGCTTTGTAACTATCGTTGAAAATGCAGGTCAGTCTAAAGCGCAAGGTATTGAGCTTGAAACCACAATTGCACTAACCGACGACTTTACTATTCGCACTGCAGTAGGCTACTTAGATTCTGAAATTACAGAAGTAGCTGAGGGCGTACAAGGTATTGGCAAAGGCGACTCACCAGCACTGACACCTCGTTGGACAGTAATGGTTGCTCCATCTTACTTTGTTGATTTAAGCAATGGTGGCACGGTTGCATTAAATGCAAACTACTCGTACCGCAGTGAAATGCAAGGTCAGTCAGTTTTCAACAAAAGTGAAACGATTGATTCGCGTGAGCTAGTTGGTTTTAATATTTCTTACACTAACCCATACGGCGATATGGAAGTAACGCTATATGGTGAGAATGTATTAAACGAAGTTTACGATGTAGGTCGCTTGCAGCAAACTGGCTTTGTTGGCGTAATGCGCAGTAATGATCGTAGTGAGTTTGGTTTAAAATTCAAAAAAGACTTTGAACTATAATCCATAATTTACTCTAAAAGTTAAATAAAAAAGGTAAGCCATGGCTTACCTTTTTTTATGGTTAAAAATAATTAACCTTCTTTATGTTCTTCTCGTGCTTGCTCAATTTCTGCCGCAATTTCACGTGCTTTTTGCTTGGTTTTTTCAGTCAGCTCGCCAGCCGCTTCTTTGCTTTTAATCCATGCATCAACAGCTACTTCTTTGCCGTCATCGTACATGTCTAAGCCCATCGCTTTACTCTCTTCGAGTAGCTCATTAAATGACTCGTCATTTTTAAGCTCATTGGTTTTTTCTTTAACGTCGTTCCACGTTTCGTTTAGCTTTTCTTGAACTTCAGCGCTCGTTTGTTTGGCGTCTTGTTTCACTTCGTTGGCATCTTCACACCCTGTTAGTGTAATTAAAGTGCCTAATAATGCTAAACCTGCTAACTTCTTCATTGACTATCTCCTTTAGAGAAAATTATATTTCAGGGGTAACTATACAACAATGAAAATGAACATAGCTGTAACAACACGATTAAGTTTTAAATTAATGGACGAAAATGATTGGCCGAAATTATTTGAGCTCGATCAAGACCCAGCCGTTATGCAATATTTAACACAAGGTAAACCAACCACTCTTGAAGAGATAAAAACGATAAGTATTCCTAGAATGCTCGCTTATCGTAATGCGCAACAAGGTTGGGGGTTATGGTAAGTAAACCTGCGCGAAGGCAATACCTTTATAGGGTGGGTGCTTGTTCGGCCGATGGGCTTTTTTTCAGATACGCCTGATTTTAGTGATATTGAAGTGGGCTGGCGATTTAAACAAGCGAGTTGGGGTAAAGGTTATGCAATTGAGGCGGCACAAGCGATTTGCTCAACGATTGAGAAGCAACCGCAAATTAAGGCAATTAGTGCCACGGCACTGACCGCCAACGTTGGCTCAATTAGTGTTATGAAAAAGCTCGGTATGCGGCTTAAACATTATTATATTCATACTGATGACGGCTCAAACTTAACCGCTGCGCTATATTCAAAGTCGTGTAGATAGATTAAAAATAATCTCAAGCCCTACAAATATAGCGTCTAAATATTGACCTAGTGTTTGTTACTGTGCATTAATGTTTGCCATCAATGTATAAAAATAACCTAAGGATATGGGATGGGATCACTCTTTTCACCAAGCAAGCTAATTATTAGCAGTGTCTTAATAATACAAGTATGCTTTTTTAATGTTGCAGCCAAGCAAAGTGCGGTGGCGATGCCCGACACATTTAGTGCGCAAGCGGCAAAAACTGTGTTACAGCAGGGGGGCAATGCGGTTGATGCAGCCATTGCAGCGCAGTTTGTGTTGGCCGTTACGCTCCCCGAAGCAGGTAATATTGGCGGCGGTGGTTTTATGCTTATTCATAAAGATGGGCAAGGTGATTTTATAGATTACCGTGAAACTGCACCTAACGCCGCGCATCGTGATATGTATTTAGATGAGCAGGGGCAAGTAATTGAAAATAAATCTATTTACGGCATACACGCTAGTGGCGTGCCTGGCAGTGTCGCAGGAATGTGGTTAGCCCATAAAAAGCATGGTACGTTACCGTGGAAAGCGTTAGTGCAACCTGCGTTAACATTAGCAGAGCAGGGCTTTGTTGTGCCTGAAAAGTTGGCTCAGCTGATTGAGGACTATATAGCGCATCTAAATAATAAAAACATTAAAGTAAATTTTGCCAGTTATTTTGCTACAGCTACGGCAGGTGCGCTTTTTAAACAACCAGAGCTAGCTGCCACACTCAAACGCATTCGCGATGACGGTCAAGATGGCTTTTATCAAGGTGAAACTGCAGCAATCATCGCAAACTTTATGAAGCAACATGGCGGTATTATTACTCAAGACGATTTAAAAAATTACCGCGCAAAGTCTCGTACACCTATAAAAGCGAACTGGAATGGCTACCAAGTGCTTACTTCACCGCCACCAAGTTCAGGCGGCATTGCTATATTGCAATGGCTGAAAATGTATGAGCTTAAAAAACCAACGCCTGCACAACAACATAATTCAGTAGGGTATGTGCATTTATTGGCTGAAATAGGTAAGCGAGTATTTGCCGATAGAGCAGAGTACTTAGGCGATCCTGACTTTTACCAAGTACCTACAGCAAAGCTGCTTGCAGAAAATTACCTTAAAAACCGTAGCAACAGTATAGATTTAAATGCTATTTCAACTACCGAAAATATTAAACCAGGTTTAAAAGAAAGCGAGCAAACCACTCACTTTTCTATTATTGATAACATGGGAAATGCCGTTGCTAATACCACCACCATTAATTTAGGGTTTGGTAGTGGTGTCGTTGTAGAAGGCGCAGGCTTTATTTTAAATGATGAAATGGATGATTTTAGCGCCAAACCTGGGGTTATGAATGTATTTGGCGCCATTGGCGGCAAAGCAAATGAAATTCAGCCGCATAAACGTATGCTTAGCTCTATGACCCCCACTATTTTACTCAGTAATAATCAGGTAAAAATGGTAACAGGGTCGCCCGGCGGTACCACTATTATTAGCTCTGTGTATCAATCAATACTCAACGCAATTGAATTTAATATGAGCGCAGATGATGTAGTAAATAGTCCGCGATTTCATCATCAGTTATGGCCTAAAAATGTAATTAGAGCGCACCCGGGTTTGGAGTCCTCAGTAAAACAACAGCTAATAAAAATGGGTTATACAGTGGATGAGCGTCACTTTGGTGATATGCACGTGATTATTAATAATGATGGCAAATTAGATGCAGCGTCTGAGCAAAGCGGAAGAGGGCAAGCGATAGTATTTTAAAGTCAATAACTGCTGTTTCAATGATATGCACCCCAAAACCATCTATGGGGTGCATATATTAGAACAACTATAAGGATTAGCCTATTGCAGGTATTAAGCCTGCCATTTGTAGGCATTGCGCACTAATAATTGATATACCGCACAAAGCGGCTATCGCTAATCCAATGTTACCACTGCGTACTTTATAGCCTTCTTTTTCAACGCCCTGACGTTGTTTGTACACCATACTAACAGGTAAAAATACTGCCAATATTACTAAAGCAATGGCCGCATAGCCTAATGCCATAATAAATCCTTGCGGGTAAAATAAAGCAAATCCAAGAGGAGGAACAAAAGTAATAAGTGCTGTTTTAATTCTATCTGCGCCCGTATCTGCTTTTTTGAATGTGTCGGCAAAAAAGTCAAATAACCCCAAGCTCACCCCTAAAAATGACGTTGCTAGGGCTAAGTCAGCAAACAATTTAACCGCAGTAGAAACATTGGCGTTATTGGCAATATTGGCCACACTGGCTACAAACCCAGTTAACCCTTCGCTTTGTAGTAATTGCTCTTGACTCATTATGCCTTGGCTTAATACTTGCCAAAATACATATATAACCAATGGTAAAGAGGCGCCTGCAATCATAACTTTGCGTAAGGTTTTTATATCAAGCCCGACGTATTTAACAATAGAAGGAATTGAGCCATGAAAACCAAAGGAGGTAAATACCACCGGAATAGCCGATAGTATCAGCCCTTGCTCAACAGGCATTTCCAATAAATGTTGGCCATGTACATAAGGTGTTAGCATATAAAACAAGCTAGCCAAAACGACTATTTTTATACTAAATAGTACTCGGTTAAGCTTATCAACTTTACTAGTGCCTAAAGTCACCACACCTGCAATTAGCACGGCTAAAATAACGGAGCCTAATTGTGGAGCAATACTAAGATTAAACCCAGTATTAATGCGCTCTTGTAGCTGAGCACCACCACCTGCTATGTAAGCAGCACACAGTGCATAAAATAAGAATATCATCGAAAAGTTAGCCACATACTGGCCACGTTTACCAAGCCAAAGCTTAGCAAGTGTATTTAAAGTGGCATCGCGAGGGGCATATTGGTGTAGCTCCAACATAAGTAAAGCCGTGTAGGTCATAAGTAACCAACAGCCGACAATTAACACCATTGCCGTATTAAACCCAAGCCCCGCAGACGCAATTGGTAGGGCAAGCATACCTGCGCCTATGGTAGTTCCTGCAACAATTAACATGCTACCTATTGTTTTATTTTTAAGCACTTAATGATCCTGATCAAACGTGAGAGACACGCAAGATATAACTAGTTGTGCAAAACTTAAATAGTTTTGTCATAAAAGAGACAAAATAAAATGTAATCTTCTATTTACAACTGTATTTAAAAAGCAGAGATATTTTGCTGATGTAATTTAACTCATTAATATAATTAAAAAATAAAAAGCCAAATGTTAATAACTAAATGGTCAGATTATTGGTTTTGCACAATAGAAGGATTACTAAAACAATAGGTGTTGGCCGAAAGTGCTAAAATTGCACCTTCAGCCATTAAAAGAGGGGGCTAAACTTACATTTTTGCTATTTGAATCACTAAGCGGCGGTTTTTATCACGCCCCAAAATATTATCGTTGGTATCTACAAAGCGTTTTTCACCAAAGCCTTCAGTAACCACTTTAGCTTCATCAACACCTAAGCTCACCATGTAATCTTTAATCGCCTTAGCACGGGTTCTAGATAAATCGAGGTTATTCCAACGACCACCGTAACTATCGGTATAGGATGCAATACTGATTGACTCTATACTGGGGTCGTTTTTCAAATACTCAGCAATTTTATCAAGGCGTTGTTGCGATGACTTAGTTAATTTACTGCTATTAGATTCATAGTTCATTATAGTGAACGAAATATCTTCAAAATTGTATGGCAGTAGTTCATCGCGGCACTGTAAAAACGCCCAATACGCTTGCTTAAAGTTAACATTAGACATGCCCACGGCAATTTTATCGGCACTATTTTGCCAGTCTTGGTAGTAAAAAGTGGGTTGGTTACCTTTTTCAAGCTCAGTAAGCATTTCCCATGCTGTTTTATTACCTAATTCACCATCAAACTTTTTAAGTAATTTCATATCAGCAATATCACGGGCAGGGCGGCCTGCTCGCCAGCTAGGTGGCACCGCTTTCAAACCGGCAATCGCGTAATTTTCTGGGCGCACAACCATGTCTAAATTAAAGGTGAGATCTTTGTTTTTACTGGCTGATGCTTTAAAAACGGCTTCACCATAGTAGGGAACTTCATGATTTAATTGGCATTGTAAGCGAGTTGTTTTAACCAAGTTCCAGTTTGAATTATCTTGGTTAGCCGTGTACTGGCGCATTGCCGCAGTTGTATTCAAACTACACAGCACACTACTAATGCTTAGGCTAATAAATAACAACTTACACTTCATTGAGAATTCTCCAGTTATCTAGCTTTGCCAAAAAAGTGACAAAAACCGTAAAATATTGCGCAACAGCAAATAATTCAGCGCAAACGCTAGGGTCTGTTGATCTTTCAAGGTTAAATTTGCAGCAGTCTGTTTGGTATTTAGGCAAGGCAGAGCCTATGTGGTGTGGTTATTCCCCATAAATAGGCGATAACACAGCATTAATGCCAAACAGGCGCTGCCCTTTGGGTTATGCCTAGGGGCGATTTACTCTTTGTTGCTCGGTTTTTACTTAGCCCACTAGGTTACAAACCTCGCGCCGCGATTAAATCGCCCCTAGCTTGAACAAATTTTAATCCGCAAAGGTCAACAGACCCTAATTACTAAGCAAGTAACATGCCTATAGTTTAACTGTAATTAATCAATAAATCCCCTAGCCGACAGGCCACCAATTTTGACATAATAGACAGCTAATCCCTATAAACCAAGAATACTATGGCAAATACTGAGCAAACACTTTTCGCGCAACGCTTTCGTGGCTTTTTTCCAGTGGTTATTGATGTTGAAACCGCCGGTTTTAACAAAGAAACCGACGCACTACTAGAAATTGCAGCGTCCGTTTTAAAAATGGATGATGAAGGACTGCTTAGTATCGATCATACCGTTCATTTTCATGTGCAACCGTTTGAGGGTGCAAACATTGAGCAAGCTGCCATTGAGTTTAATGGGATTGAGCCTTTTTCAGCACTTCGAGGGGCAGTCCCAGAAGAAGAGGCGATTAAAGAAATTTGTAAAGTAGTGCGCAAAGCGCAAAAAGCTGCGGGGTGCCAGCGCTCAGTGGTGGTTGCTCATAATGCCGCTTTTGATCACGGCTTTTTAAATGCGGCTATTGAGCGTAATAATATCAAGCGCACACCATTTCATCCGTTTGTTAGTTTTGATACCACATCACTTGCTGGTTTGGCATTAGGGCAAACGGTACTTGCTAAAGCGTGTCGCGCAGCAGGGATAGAGTTTGATAACAAACAAGCGCATTCAGCGTTGTACGATACAGAGCGTACTGCTGAACTGTACTGTTTAATTGTTAATCGTTGGCAGCAACTAGGTGGTTGGCCGCTTGCTGTAGACGAAACACAACAAAGCGAAGACGAAGCAAGCAACCAAAATTAGAAACTCAGCTCGTAATAGTGAATGTTTACTTTTGAGCTGAGTCAGTTTTAATTAGCGTTATTAAAACGATTGGGTTATTTTACCTTCACTGTGGGTGATTAAATGCGGTGGGTAATTACGCGAAAAGCTAATTGATTCTCGTGCAATTTTAAGCTCCACCCCAGGGTGCATAAGCTCATTAACTTTTAAACGACTGAGCGCTAAAAGCTGCGCCATTTTCTTTCTTAGCAACTGCTTTTGCTGATTGATACTAGCGCTTCGGTTTGCTATGTGTTCTTCATTAGTTATTATTTTATCTAAAAACTGCTGACGCTGTGAACTTGCAGCCTGTTTATTAATTCGCTGGCGCGCTTGCTGCAGCTCAATTGACTTACTAATTAAAACTTTTTCAAAATCGGTGATTTGCGCTTGTTTTTGTTTAAGTACGTACCAGCGCTGGGCGATGCAAACTCGCGTTTTAGTCCCTGCTGGCGCCCCTAATTCGCCTGTTTCAATGCGCATTGCATCAAGAATATGGCCACCAATAATTTTACCTTTGGGATCTTTTGCACTGCCCACTCTAATTAGATTTCCGGCACTCAAGTCACAATGTAATGATTGGCGATCTATTAATAAGTTTTGCTCCGTTTTTATGTCGCAGTATTGAGAGTAACCAAGCGCAATGGTTCGTTTAGCAAAAATAGAACAGGTGAATGGCTCATCGGCTTCTCGCTTACGACCAATTGCACCCTTTAATATTGTGATGGCGCTATCACTTTTTAGCTGTGCCGATTCAACAAAACCTAAAACAGTAATATCGCCAGTGGCAGTCACGCGCATGCCATCCTTTATATCACCGCTGACAATAACACTGCCATCAAACTCAACATGGCCGGTACTTGGGTCAATATTGTGAAAACATAAAACATCATCAACACGCATACCACGGGGAAGGGCAACCGGTACGCCAGTACAATCCGCAATTAATAAATTAGGGTTATCGGGCGCAATTTTAGTGCCGTCAAAAGGTTGTAATTTATGCTCTTTGCCGGGAGGAGCTGTTATTACATCACCAAATACAGTAAACCCATCAACACCGGGTGTTGCAGGAATACGTCGCATTAGTTCACATCCCGGTTTTACAGTAATAATATCACCTAGGTTTTTCATATCGACTTTACCACCGCCCTTAGCTTGCGGGCTAAGTACGCGGTCTTGCGCTGTGCAGCAAAGACGCACAAATTTGGCATCGTTACCCACTTTAGGCGTGCGACCAAAAGCGACTTCGGCGCAATGTGTGCTTCCTGAGAGGTGTTCAAACTGTTGTGCCAATAACTGTTCTAATGCATGAGAGCTAATGCCTTTTACAATGCCTGCTTGTGTTAACTCTTCAATCGCTTGCTCCATGCTAAGCAATTTACCGCCCTTGGCAGTAATAAGGGTAGCTTCAACGAGCATGTTTTTTTCATCGATGTTTATCGTAAGCTTTGCATCAATGGCTTGAGCAATCACTAAAGAGGTGGGTTCTTCGGTATTACTTTGAGCAAACAGCTTACCAATATTGCTAGCAATAACCTCACACTCGCAATATTCTGACTGTCCAATTAATTCAATAAGCTGTGTTGCTGTTGAGGCTAAACCTGAAACTTGTGGGTGGGAAACTAAAGAGATATACCCCGTTTGCTCATCAAAAGAAAAAACCGACATTTATAAATCCTCTAGGTAATATGCCTGTTATTATTTTTTATAATCTATTAGACCAAGGTCTAGCTGCATATTTGAGCACAAACAAGCCTAGGTGTTAAGTAATTGTTTTTTTATTATCCTAGTATTTACATTTTTAAGTACGTGTTTGATGCAGGATTAACCAAGCGATAAAATAAAGTGCCTAAGGTGTTGAGTATTGATGGGTTACTCAGTTATACTGCTTGCACGCTCTGAATGAGTAACCTTATTCAGGGGCTGATTAGGATTCGACGGAATTCAAGAAGCCCAAGGTGCATGTCGAGGTGCGGTTTGCCTCGTAAAAAAGCCGCAATTTAAAGTAATCGCAAACGACGATAACTACTCTCTAGCAGCTTAGGCTGGCTAGCGCTCCTTCCATGTATTCTTGTGGACTGGATTTTGGAGTGTCACCCTAACACCTGATCGCGACGGAAACCCTGGCCGGGGTTGAAGCGTTAAAACTAAGCGGCCTCGCCTTTATCTACCGTGTTTGTCCGGGATTTAAAGGTTAATTAAATGACAATACTAAACATGTAGTACCGACGGTCGAGGCTTTTCGGACGGGGGTTCAAATCCCCCCAGCTCCACCAATAACGGTTTTTAAATTCGTTTGTTTAAAAACCCTAAAAAACCCGCAACTTGAGCAATCAAGTCGCGGGTTTTTTTATGGCTGAAATTATTGAATTTATTGTGCTTTGGTTTATCTTGCGAACCCCGAACCCCGAACCCCGAACCCCGAACCCCGAACCCCGAACCCCGAACCCCGAACCCCATACCACTAAAAGACTAGTCGCTTACTTGCCTATTTTTTGTATTATGAGTCAATGATTAACAGCGGGCATAGATATGGATATTTTTACAGCTGAACACATCTCCCCTTTAATTTCGCTTTTACTCATTTTACTGGCGGGGTTTACTTCGTTTGTATCGGCCGCTTTTGGTGCGGGCGGCGGGTTAATGCTGTTGGTGGTAATGGCGTCGGTTATGCCTATGGCGGTGGTGGTGCCGGTTCATGGTTTAGTGCAGTTAGGCTCTAATGCTAATCGGTTGTTGTTGAGCATTACCCATCTTGATAAGCCGATGTTGCTGTATTTTACTCTGGGTGGATTAATTGGCGCGGGGCTATCAAGCCAAGTAGTAAGCGATATTAACCTTGATAGCATGAAGCTGTTTGTGGCTTTATTTGTGATTTATTTACTGTGGGGAACAATCCCTGAATTTAATAAAGACTCACGATTAGGGCGCTTACTAGCGGGCGTAATTACGGCATTTATTTCTACCTTTGTGGGAGCAAGTGGGCCTCTGGTGGCAAGTTATTTACACATTAATCATTACGATAAGCTTAAATTTACCGCGACTTTTTCAAGTATTATGACCTTGCAGCATAGTTTAAAAGCCGTTGTTTATGCGGGGCTGGGTTTTAGCTTTTGGCAATGGTTGCCGTTAACACTGGCGATGATTTTAAGCGGAGCCATTGGCACATGGTTAGGGATTAAGTTACTTAAGCGGTTATCGGTGGCGCGTTTTAGGGTTATTTTTAAAGTGATTTTAACCCTGCTTGCCATACAGCTTGCATGGCAAGGGATGAATGCAATGCTTATTTAATAGCGGCTTTTATTGGTTTGTCGCCATCAAATACTTCAAATATGCAGCGATTGCTGCCTTGCTCTGTGGCAATAGTAAATAGAACATGGGCTACGTTTTCACGGCTAATGATTGCTTTATCGCGATCTTTGGGACGTTCGGTAGAAATAAGTTTTGAGGCATTCTCATTTGTGAGTGAGCCTGGACGTACAATCGTATAATTGAGCCCGCTATTAATTAAATGCCTATCTGCCATATGCTTAGCTACTAAATAGGGTTTTAAATCGCTTTGAATTGCATCTGGATCGTCAGCGCCAATAGAACTCACCATTGTAAAGTGCTTAGCGGCATGCTCTTTTGCGTAATTAATGGCTTTGGTGGCGGCCCATAAATCAATAAGTAAGGTTTTATCTGCGCCGGTGCTCCCGCCTGAACCTGCGGCAAAGATGATATGGTCGCAACCGTGCAGCGCATCGCTAAAATCATTTTCTAAATCTTGCTCTACGATTGTTAAATAGTCGCTATTTAAGTCATCTAATTTACTTTTGTCACGTACTAAAGCCACTACAGGATGTTGGCGTTCGAGCAATAGTTTGGTGGTTAGTTTACCAATCTGCCCACTTGCGCCAATAATTAAAGTCTTACTCATAATTAATTCCTTCTCAATATAGTGTAAAGATTGTTCGTACAAACAGACCTTGGGGTAGGGAATTATTTTTAAAGGGTAAATGGGATTTAAATGAGCTTATTTAAAAAAACATATTAGTTAAAAAGTCATTACTTAACTGAGCATTAAAATTAGCTGCTTTAAAGATGTTTTTTAGAACTTTTACTCGATCATTATACTTACTTCGGTTACATAGTTACGGTGGTATTACTACCTTTAAATTTTATTGCGAATAAGGTCTCGAACAATAAAGCGCCCTGGGTGAATTGCTTGGCTTACACGCTCGCTTAGTGGGCGTGGTTCATTGTTTAAACTACTTATTAAATGCTCAGCAGATAACGGTGCACTGCATAATGCTCGCGCACCAAAGCCGGTAAAAATATGTAGGCCCTGTTGTGGTTTTTCTAACGGCTGATATCGATAGCGCTTGCCTAAACGTAAATTAGCAAATGCATGTGTATAATCAGTTTGCTCCACCCATTCACCAGCCATTGGTAAGTGGTCAATAAAACTACAGCGAACAGCAGCTTTGGCTGAGCTAATATCCCCTAAGCTAGTGGCAAATTCAGTGTTGTTATAAAAACTCAGTAATTGCTCGCGGTTAGTGTGGTTGTCTTGCTCGGTCACTTCACGGCTTTTGCTATTTTTTTCAAAGGTGGCGCCCATACAGTGATGATCTAAATAAGCGGGAGTAAAATAACCTTTGTGACACAACACAGTATTAAGTTTACGTGATTGCTCGCTTGCCTGAACATGTGACACTTGGCCGCGAACGCCAACAATGGGAAGTGTTTTGGTTTGCGTAAATGCATCACTGTGCTCACCAGTACAAATAATCACATCGCTAAAGGGGCCAAATGTTTTCTTTTGCGTGGTTAAGTACCAACCATCGGGTTGTTTATTAAATTGCTCAATATGGCAGTTAAATCGGCTTTCAAATGAATTTAGTTGCTGTGCGGCATCTAACATTGCACAGACTAGCTGCGGGGGATTAACCCAGCCGCCTTGTTCAAAAAACACCCCTGAGTAACCTGTTTTAACCCCAGCGATAGCATCACCCTCATTAGCAGTCACATTTCGCATAAGCTGCTCTGGCCACAGTTGTTTATCTGCGAGGTTTTGATGGCGATCTGCCAATGGCTGTTTTACTGCATGTTGTAGTACACCACACCACTGGTGATCAAACAAAAAGCCATTGTTGATTAATTGATTATAAAGTCGCTTCGCGTATAAAAAACTATGGGCAAATAATTCACTATGTGGCGAGTTTTTTGCCTGTAAGTGCGGATACACAGCCCCTTGTACATTGTGCGATGCCCCCATTGCGGGTTTTTCATCTTGGCAAAATAAGTGGCTTTTTATCCCACGCTTTGCGAGGCTATAAAGGATGCAACTGCTCGCTATACCACCGCCAATAACAGCCACACTTGAAAGCGGTGAGGGGTGATGCTCAAAATAGGCGGGGGCTGATTGTTTTGGGTTGGCTTGAGCGAGTGTGCCAATTAGCATCTCACGCTTTCGGCCAAAGCCTTTGGCTTTTTGCATGCTAAAGCCTGCCTCTTTTAGTCCTCTGCGCACAAAGCCCGCAGCGGTAAACGTGGCTAATGTGGCATTGTTTCTAGAAATATCGACCATGGCGTTAAATACACTTTGCTGCCACATATCGGGGTTTTTACTTGGCGCAAAGCCATCTAAAAACCACGCATCAACCAGCCCACTTTGTGGGTAGCTCATGCTATTAATGCATTCCAGTACGTCGCCAAAGTAGAGGTCGAGGACTACACGGCCATTGGCAAACTCTAACCGATGGCAGCCATTTAAATTAATCGGATAGTGAGCAACGAGCTGCTTGCTTAAATGGCTTAAGCTAGGCCAAGCTTGCAAGGCTTGTTTTAAATCATTTACGCTAAGTGGATATTTTTCAAAAGAAATAAAATGTAATCTCTGTACAGTATTTGGCTGTTCATTTTGAACTTGTGAGTACTGTAGGTGGTCAGAAAACTGCAGCCATACATTTAAGAAGTTAAGTCCAGTACCAAAACCGGTTTCGGCAATAACAAAGTGTTCACGGTCATGATTTTGTAACCGTGTATCTATACTGTTTTGTTGATAAAACACATAATGCGATTCGGCAAGGCCATCGTCATTAGAAAAATAAACATCGTCAAAGTCATTGGCAACCGGTGTGCCTAAGTCGTTAAAGTGTATATGGGCGTTTTTTATCATGACCAATTCAATTTATAGATAATTTTTTAATTATTTTACGTGTTTTCTTTGAAATAGTCTGGCGTTATTTATAAGCTGTAGCTTCAGAGTACAAGTGTACGCTAGAAAGCTGACCACTTAGATGATTAAATTCGCGTAAAATAGAACACAATTAAGTATTAAGCTAAGGGAATTACCCATGAGAAGAGCCGTAATAACAGGCATCGGTGTTGTATCAAGCATCGGCAATAATAAACAAGAAGTATTAGAGTCACTTAGAGCTGGTAAAAGTGGTATTGCTTTTAATCAAGAATTTGCTGATTACAAATTGCGTAGCAATGTATCAGGTAAAATTGATATTGATGTTAAAGAGCATGTTGATCGCAAAGCAATGCGCTTTATGGGTGATGCGGCGGCTTACTCTTATATTTCAATGGCGCAAGCGATTGAAGATGCGGGTCTTAGCGACGAGCAAGTATCAAACGAGCGTACTGGTTTATTAGTTGGCTCTGGCGGTGGTTCATCAAAATGGCAAGTAGAAGCGGCTGATATTCTTCGTGAAAAAGGCGTTAAACGCGTTGGTCCTTACATGGTGCCACGTACTATGGCAAGCACCACTTCTGCATGTTTAGCAACACCGTTTAAAATTAAAGGTGTTAACTACTCTATTAGTTCTGCGTGTGCAACTTCTGCGCATTGTATTGGCCACGCGGTAGAACAAATTCAATTAGGCAAACAAGACGTTATTTTTGCAGGCGGGGGTGAAGAACTTCACTGGACGTTAGCGATGGAATTTGACGCTATGGGCGCGCTTTCTACTAAATACAACGACACACCTGAAAAAGCATCACGTACTTATGATGCAAACCGCGATGGTTTTGTAATTTCAGCCGGTGGCGGTATTGTGGTTGTTGAAGAACTTGAACATGCACTTGCTCGTGGCGCGCATATTTACGCTGAAATTACCGGTTACGGCGCAACCTCAGATGGTTACGACATGGTTGCACCATCGGGTGAAGGTGCGGCACGTTGTATGCGCCAAGCTATGCAAAACGTTGACAGCATTGATTACTTAAATACCCACGGTACATCTACACCAGTAGGTGATGTTAAAGAGCTAGGCGCTATTCAAGAAGTATTTGGTGGTAACTCACCAATGATCAGTGCCACTAAAGCAATGACAGGCCATGCATTGGGTGCGGCTGGCGTACACGAAGCTATCTTTTCATTACTCATGCTTGAGCACGGTTTTGTTGCGCCATCTATCAATATTGATGAGTTAGATGAACAAGCGGCAGGCTTGAATATTGTGACTGAAGCAAAAGACGTTGAACTAAACACGGTTATGTCTAACAGCTTTGGTTTTGGCGGTACTAATGCCACGCTAGTAATGAGCAAATACAAAGGTTAAGTTAATCGTTACCTATTTTAAAGCCGAGCAAAATGCTCGGCTTTTTCGTTTGTGCTAATAGGGGGTTGTTCGTTACAATAGCGCCTCATTTCGCCAAACGGACTCACAATGAAAATTCTTGCCGATCAAAATATGCCTTTAGTTGAGCAATTCTTTAAAGATATGGGTGAGGTTGAACGATTTGATGGCAGGCAATTAACCCCTGAACAACTTATCGATGTTGATGTACTGCTTACCCGCTCAGTTACTCAAGTTAACAGTGAACTATTAGCACAGGCGAATAAACTAAGCTTTGTAGGTACCGCCACGATTGGTGTTGATCATATTGATACTGATTTGCTCAGTGCTAACAATATCGGCTTTACCAGTGCGCCTGGCTGTAATGCCATTGCCGTAGCTGAGTATGTAATAAGTAGCTTATTTGCATTAAGCCAAGAAAATGCCAGTCCGTTAAGTGGTAAAACAATCGGTATTGTGGGTGTAGGTAATATTGGCAGTTGTTTAGCGCAAAAGTTAAAAGCACTGAACGTTAATTTACTATTGTGCGATCCAATTAAACATGAGCAAGGGCTATTAACCGAGCATGTTGAGCTTGATGAGCTATTAGCGCAGTCAGATATTGTTACTTTTCATGTGCCGTTGATTAAAACGGGTAGGCACAAAACCCTGCACATGCTTGATAAAACACGCTTAACTAAACTTAAATCTGGGTTAACGTTAATAAACGCCAGCCGAGGTGATGTAATTGACAATCAAGCCTTACTTGAAGTGATGCAAGCCGGAGCAGAACTCGATTTAGTGCTGGATGTTTGGGAAAATGAACCTAATATTTTAACTGAATTACTGGAGCACGTGCGCTATGCCAGTGTTCACATTGCAGGGCATACCCTTGAAGGTAAAGCGCGAGGTACACAAATGTTGTACCAGCGCTTATGTGAGCTCAAAGGGGTTAACGCAATAAAATCGCTTGATGATTTTTTACCGCCTCCTGCGATTAAAAAAGTCACCCTAGAAAGCAGTTTTAGCGAAACAGATATAGCCCGTTTAGTGCATTTAGTTTATGACGTACGCCGTGATGATGGCATTTTACTACGTCACTTGGCCGATGAAGGCTTTGACAGCTTACGAAAAAACTACTCAACCCGCCGTGAGTTTAGCACTGTGATGGTTGAAGGTGATAGCACCGAGCTTGCTGCACTCGCCCAGCTTGGCTTTACCACAGTAAACTAATTTAATTAGCGCGGTTGTTTTAACCGTGCTTACAGAGGATGAAATATGTCGCAAAAATATAACGTTGCCGTACTCGGCGCTACCGGCCTTGTTGGTCGTCAAATCATTGAAACTTTGGAAGATCGTAAATTTCCGGTCGATCAGCTGTTTTTATTAGCAAGCAGCCGAAGTGCCGGCGAAGATATAAAGTTTCGTGGTGAGAGCATAGAAGTACGCGATGTTGAAGGCTTTGACTTTAGCCAAGCGCATATCGGCTTATTTTCTGCTGGTGGCAGTGTGTCTGAAAAGTACGCCCCGATTGCTGCAGACGCAGGCTGTATTGTTATTGATAATACCTCACACTTTAGAAATGACTTTGAAGTGCCGCTAATTGTGCCAGAAGTGAATGCAGCGAGTTTAGCCGATTTTAGAAACCGTAATATAATCGCTAATCCTAATTGTTCAACTATTCAAATGATGCTCGCGCTTAAACCTATTTATGATGCCTACGGTATTGATCGTATTAACGTTTCAACCTACCAAGCAGTGTCGGGTGCAGGCAAAGAAGCGGTTGATGAACTGGCAAAACAAACAGCTAACTTAATGAATGCACGTCCAATGGAAAACGACATTTTTCCTAAGCAAATTGCGTTTAATGTTATTCCGCAAATCGATAGCTTTGAAGACAATGGCTATACACGCGAAGAAATGAAAATGGTAAACGAAACGCATAAAATTTTAGGCGATACCACCATTGCAGTAAACCCGACCTGCGTTCGTGTACCGGTGTTCTTTGGTCATTCTGAGTCAATTAATATAGAAACGCGTATGCCTTATGACTTTGAGCATGTGAAGCAATTATTGAGCGATGCACCGGGTGTTGAGCTAATTGATGATGCGGGTGATTACCCAACGGCTGTCTCTGATGCCAGTGGTAACGACACTGTTTACATTGGCCGTTTACGTGCCGATATTTCACACCCACATGGATTAAATATGTGGGTAGTAAGTGATAACACCCGTAAAGGGGCTGCAACCAACAGTGTGCAAATAGCAGAAGAGCTAATCGCTAATTACATGTAATTAGCCTGAAGATAGTGATAATCCAATAAACGGCAAACCTAAGTGGTTTGCCGTTTTTTTGTGCTTTAATTGCCATTTTTTTGCCACTTATAAACAACAGCAGTGTAAACACTTTGATAAACAACATAAAATTATTTTTATCTAGATGTTTAAGGTATTTATTTTCAATGCGTTGCGATGGATATTATGGCTTAACTGGTTTATAGTTTGTAACTGGAATAGAGCTTGCAATAAAAATAGATTGTAATAAAAATGTGCGTTAGCTACTTGGCTAACAACGGCAAGAATAATCAATGTTTAAGCGCCAATTTAAAGCGCTGCGTTAACATTTAAACATTAAAGGATCAGCATGCGCGGTTTCGTTTCACTTATTATATTAGCGTCTGCACTGATGGTAACGACTGTTTACTCTCAAGACAGTACCCAGTTAAGAGGGCCTAAAGGCGCAGATTATGGCGCACAGGGGCGTTCTATTGGGCCAATAAAACCAACCGATACACTTTGGCGCATTGCCGTTAAGGTTCGTCCTGATAATTCAGTAAGCATTTATCAAGTTATGCAGGCCTTGTATAACAAAAACCCTAATTCATTCTTAGAACAAAACTTAAACCATATGCAAAGTGGTTCTTATTTAAAGATACCGACTTTGGCAGAAATTAGACGAGTAGATCCGCAATTAGCTAAGCAGCGCTCTGAGCAAGATGATGACCTGTGGGAAAAAAAGAAAAACGGTACGCTCACCCAAGCAGAAATTAATTCAGCACAAACAAAAGTAACGCAAGCACGCAAAGCAGATGTTGATGAAGCCAAAAAAGAATTACAACAAGAATTAAAAGCGATTAAGACTGACCAAAGCAATAAATTGGTTGAGCTTCAGCAGCAGTTTAAAAGCTCTGTGAGTAACGTAGAAGAAATTTTAGTTGAAAACAACAATCTTAAAAAACAACTAACAGGTATTTCAAGCGAATTAGAAAACGTTCGTTTACAACTAGGCCAAGACAGTGAAATTCAACAACAGTTAAAAGAATTAATCCTTAAACAAAATGAGATTATTGCACAGCAAAAATTAAAGGACGCACAGCAAGAGAGTGAATTTAGTTTTGCAGCGTTATTGTCAAACCCTTTGGTGCTCATTTTATTAATGACTATTCCAGCTTTATTGATTATTTTTGCCGTTGTTATGTGGCTGCGTAAACGTAGTAATGATCAAGAGCCTGAAAGTAATGATGATGAGTTTATTCCACAAGCCCCTGCTTTTACTGATCCTATAGATGAAGTGCCAGAGCCCTCACTCGATGAAGCACCAGCTCCCGATCCGCTTGATGATTTAAGTGTGCAGTTAGACGATAACATGGATGACGTGTTACTCGATGATGATGTGGAATTTAACGATGATCTCGATGATGACAGTTTACTAGATCAAGATGAGTTAGAAAGCCTACTCAATAATGATGTGGTTTTTGAAGACGAAAACACAGAGGACGATGAGCTAGATGTTTTCATGCAACAAGACTTTGATAGCTCAGATGAAGATGATACTGGCGACACGATTGATCTTGATGAATCAGATGACATTTTAAGTTCAGATGACCTAGATAGCCTGTTTGATGAAGAAGATGACGATGCACTGCCTGATGAACCTAAAGGTGAATCGAATGATGATATGGCAGCACTCAGTGAAGAGCTAGCCGAAGAGGGTGAAGACTTTGACATTGATGATTTGCTTAATGAGAACAATGAGCAAACAGCTGATGTATCAGCACAAGCCGATGATGACGAGTTTGATATAGACGATTTACTTGATGCTGAGCAACCGGCTACTGAACCTCAAAGCGAAGAGCCTGATATTGACAGCTTAGTTGAAGAAGACGACGAATTTGATATAGACGATTTACTCGACGCTGAACAACCAGCGGCTGAAGCTCAAAGCGAACAGCCTGATATTGACAGCTTAGTTGAAGAGGACGATGAATTTGATATAGACGATTTACTCGACGCTGAACAACCAGCGGCTGAAGCTCAAAGCGAAGAGCCTGATATTGACAGCTTAGTTGATGAAGACGATGAATTTGATATAGACGATTTACTCGACGCTGAGCAACCAGCGGCTGAAGCTCAAAGCGAAGAGCCTGATATCGATAGCCTAGTTGAAGAAGACGACGAATTTGATATAGACGATTTACTCGACGCTGAGCAACCAGCGGCTGAAGCTCAAAGCGAAGAGCCTGATATTGACAGCTTAGTTGAAGAAGACGACGAGTTTGATATTGATGATTTACTTGATGCAGAGCAACCTGAAACTGATGTTCATGACTCTGAAATAGATCATGCATTGGCAGACTCAATAGAAGATTTAACTGACGCGCAAGAAGAATTAAATAGTGAAGATATAGAATCTATTGCTTCATCTTTTGCTGAGCCAGAGCTTGAAGCTGAGCCAGAAGTTGCAGCCGAGCCAGAAGTTGCAGCTGAGCCAGAAGTTGCAGCCGAGCCGGAAGTTGAAGCTGAGCCAGAAGTTGCAGCTGAGCCAGAAATTGAAGCTGAGCCAGAAGTTGCAGCAGAACCTGAAATTGAAGCTGATCCGGAAGTTGCAGATGAGCCAGAAGTTGCAGCAGAACCTGAAATTGAAGCTGAGCCAGAAGTTGCAGCTGAGCCAGAAGTTGCAGCTGAGCCAGAAGTTGCAGCTGAGCCAGAAGTTGAAGCTGAAGCTGAGCCAGAAGTTGCAGCTGAGCCAGAAATTGAAGCTGAGCCAGAAGTTGCAGCTGAGTCTGACGTTAAAGTTGATCAAGACGCAGTAGATGGCTTAGAAGGTGATTTTTCAGATAGCTCATCGACATTACTCGACCCAGAAGATGCGCTTGATGAGTACAACGATGAAAACCTTGAAAGCGTAGATGATCTTCTGAGCGAGTTAGAACAAACAAGTGATGATTATGTAGAAGCACCTGATTGGTCAGTTGATGGCTTAGACGAGCAATCTGAACCAGAAGCAGAGCCTGAGCTTGAATCAGAGCCAGAGCTTGAAGCAGAGCCTGAACTTGAAGTCGAGCCTGAATTTGAAGCCGAGCCTGAACTTGAAGCCGAGCCTGAACTTGAAGCAGAGCCAGAGCTTGAAGTTGAACCAGAGCTTGAAGTTGAACCAGAGCTTGAAGTTGAACCAGAGCTTGAAGCAGAGCCAGAGCTTGAAGTTGAACCAGAGCTTAAAGCTGAGCCGGAACTTGAAGCAGAACCAGAACTTGCAGCTGAGGCAGAACTTGAAGTTGAGCCAGAGCTTGAAGCCGAGCCGGAAGTTGCAGATGAGCCAGAAGTTGCAGATGAGCCAGAAGTTGCAGATGAGCCAGAAGTTGAAGCTGAGCCAGAAGTTGCAGCTGAGCCAGAAGTTGCAGATGAGCCAGAAGTTGCAGCTGAGCCAGAAGTTGCAGCTGAACCAGAAATTGAAGCTGAGCCAGAAGTTGTAGTTGAACCTGAAATTGAAACAGAGCCAGAAGTTGCAGCTGATCAAGACGCAGTAGATGGCTTAGAAGGTGATTTTTCAGATAGCTCATCGACATTACTCGACCCAGAAGATGCGCTTGATGAGTACAACGATGAAAACCTTGAAAGCGTAGATGATCTACTGAGCGAGTTAGAACAAACAAGTGATGATTATGTCGAAGCGCCTGATTGGTCGATTGATGGATTAGATGAGCAATCAGAACCAGAACTTGAAGTTGAGCCAGAACTTGAAGTAGAACCAGAGCTTGAAGCTGAGCCTGAACTTGAAGCTGAGCCAGAACTTGAAGTAGAACCAGAGCTTGAAGCAGAGCCGGAACTTGAAGCAGAGCCAGAGCTTGATGTTGGATCAGAAGATGATTTTACCGATACGTCTTCTACTTTACTCGACCCCGAAGATGCGCTTGACGAATACAACGATGAAAACTTCAAAAGTGTCGATGATCTTTTAAGTGAGCTTGAGCAAGCAAGCGATGAAGATGAACACGTACCTGATTGGTCAATTGATGACTTAAACGATGAGCTTGATGAAGAGGAAATTGATTTAGGCGATGATCCGCTTGCTGGCGATATCCAAAGCAATGATTTATCAACAGATGACGATGAGCTTTATGAGCCTGAAATAGTCACCCCAAGTGAAGAACTTGAGGAGTACCCTGAGTTAGAACTTGATGATGAACTGCCTTTATCTGATCAAGAGCAACAATCACTAACTCCAGAAGAGCTACAAGGTGACCATTTAGACGGCGATGCCACAGGTATGTCACCTAGTCAGGCTGAGCAAGATCTCGCTAATGCATTATCAGCAGGCAATGACCTCGATAGCTTAGAAGATGATTTTGATGATGAGCTGTTACTTGATAATGAGTTTTCAGAGTCAAACTTAGAGCAAGCTCTAGATAATGAAGTTTCAGAGCCTGAAGAGCTGACTGAACAAGCTGCAGATGAGCAAGCTGTTAGCACTAACGATGATTTTGATGATGATCAACTTGATGAATTCGCAGAGTCAGCTGAATTTACCGATCAGCAAACTAACGCTGATCGTGAAGCGGATTTAACCCAAACGTTAGCACCATTAGAATCAGAAGTGATTTCAGATGATGAACTAGATGATGAGTTCATGGCTGATTTAACGCAAACAGATTTTGATGCATTACTGAATGAGCTGGCAGAGCCTGATGATGTTGATTTAAGCGACAGCAGTGAGTTTGATGTTGATTTTAATAGTTTACTCAACGAAGACTTAGCTGATGATAAAACACCACCGTCGCCAGCGCCAATTGAGCAACCTGAGGTTACTGAAGCTTTAGAACAAGATGACTTTGTTGATATCGATGCCTTGTTAGAGCAAAGCGATGAAGCGGATATAGATCACGAACCTTACACCGACGTTGATATGGATGTTGGCTTAGGTGACTACGATTCATTACTCGCTGGTGATAACCCTATGGATGTAGATACCCAAAGCGGTGGTTACTCAGCCAAGCTTGATCTTGCCCATGCGTATATTGAGATTGATGATGCTGACTCAGCAATTAAAATCTTAGATGAGATCATTAATAACGGCCCAGACGATGTGCAAGAAGAAGCACAAAGTTTAAAGGCTAGACTTAAAAGTTAATAATTAGATATATTCGAAAATAACTTAGCTGAAAAACCCGCCATAAGTAACACTAATAGCGGGTTTTTTGTATTGCACAGTTAGGAACCTTGGTTCGCTGCTTTTATTGGAACGCCATATAGCATAAAATGCAGCGTCGATTAGCACAGTAGGTAAAGCAGTTATTATGCGAGTAGCACTTGGAGTAGAATACAATGGCGCGCGTTACAGTGGTTGGCAGCGTCAATCACATGTAAATAGCGTACAACAAGAAGTAGAAAAAGCGTTGTCGCGCATTTGTAATCATCCAGTTGAAATTGTATGTGCGGGGCGTACCGACGCCGGGGTGCATGGTACGGGTCAAGTGGTACATTTTGACACCCATGCTGAGCGCGAAATGGTGGCCTTTACATTAGGCATGAACACCTTATTACCTAAAGATATAGCTATTCGTTTTGCACAGCCTGTGGTTGAAGACTTTCATGCACGCTTTAGTGCAACTGCTCGTCGTTATCGTTATGTGATTTATAATTATGCGTTTCGTGGTGCGGTATTAAATGAAGGTGTTACCCATTTCCATCATCCATTAGATGAAGTGAAAATGCAGCAGGCTTGCCAATATTTAATAGGTGAGCACGATTTCACCTCGTTTAGGGCGCTTCACTGCCAAGCCAATACGGCAACGCGAACGATTCAGCATTTATCGGTACAGCGCCAAGGTGCTTATGTCATTATTGATATTAAAGCCAATGCATTTTTACATCATATGGTACGTAATATTACCGGTTGTTTAATGGATATCGGTTTACATAAACATGAACCAATTTGGTTAAAAGAGCTGTTAGATGTTAAAGAGCGGGCCAAAGCGAGCGCCACAGCAAAAGCGGCGGGTTTATATTTAGTGGATGTTGATTACCCAGAACACTTTAATATTCCTAGAACGCCGTTGGGGCCGTTGTTTTTAGCCGATACCGAGATTTAATATCTAAATAGGTGTTATTTTTAGACGCTGTTATTCATAGGGCTAACTACTAAGACCAGTTTTTTATACCGTGATAGCGTAATTCATGTTTTAATTGGAAAAATTTGTTTGCATGGTTAACATGTAGACTCGCGACACAGAACAGCATTAAGAGAGTTGCAAATGAGTTGGCTAGAAAAAATCTTACCAAAAACGACTAAATCTTCAGGTCGTAAAGAAATTCCAGAAGGTGTATGGGCTAAATGTACGTCATGTGATTCAATTTTATACAAAGCAGAATTAGAAAAGTCACTAAATGTATGCCCTAAGTGCGATCATCATATGCGTGTTAGTGGTCGTAAACGTCTTGAACAGTTTTTAGATGACGGTGACCGCCAAGAGTTAGGCGCTCAACACGAACCTAAAGATGTGCTTAAATTTAGAGACTCTAAAAAATACTCAGATCGTATTAATGCAGCTCAAAAATCAAGTGGCGAAAAAGACGCACTGGTTGCAATGAAAGGAAACCTAAAGGGTATTCCAGTTGCTGCTGTTGCATTTGAATTCTCATTTATGGGTGGCTCAATGGCATCGGTTGTAGGGGCTCGTTTTGTTGACGCGGTTGACCAATGTTTAGAGCATAATATGCCGCTAATTTGTTTTTCTGCATCGGGCGGTGCACGTATGCAAGAAGCCCTTATGTCACTTATGCAAATGGCTAAAACCAGTGCTGCACTGGCTAAAATGACCGAAAAAGGCTTACCGTTTATTTCTGTTATGACCGACCCAACAATGGGTGGTGTATCAGCATCATTAGCAATGCTTGGTGATATTAATGTTGCAGAGCCTAAAGCTTTGATTGGATTCGCCGGTCCGCGTGTTATTGAGCAAACCGTGCGTGAAACACTACCAGAGGGTTTCCAGCGCAGTGAGTTTTTATTAGAGCATGGCGCAATCGACATGATAATTGACCGTCGAGAAATGCGCGATACGCTAGCACGTATCCTAGCAAAATTTATGAACTTGCCTTCTACGGAACAAGAGCATAGAGTAGCGTAAATTTCAGCTTTACTGATTACATGCTATGACAAAAACAATTCCTAGCCAATCATCAAGCCTTGATGATTGGCTTTGTTATTTAGAGAGTGTTCACCCAGCTAATATAGAAATGGGCTTAGAACGCGTTGCTCGTGTTGCTAACAACATAGGGCTTTTAACTTCCTCAAGTAAAATCATTCTTATTGCAGGCACCAATGGCAAAGGAACAACAGCTCGTTGTTTAGAGTCATTATTATTAGCCCAAGGTTATTGTGTTGGCACGTATGCTTCACCTCATTTAGTTCGCTACAACGAACGTGTACGCGTTAATGGCGCAGAGCTTGACAATCAATACCATGTCGATGCGTTTAATTTGCTAGAGCAAGGGCGTGGTGACACACCATTAACCTATTTCGAATATGGCACCTTAGGCGCGTTAGCAATATTCAAGCGTTTAGAGGTTGATTACGTGCTGTTAGAGGTAGGTTTAGGCGGGCGTTTTGACGCGACCAATATTGTTACCCCTTTTGCTAGCGTGATCACCACCATCGATTTAGATCATAAAGAATACTTAGGTGATACCCGTGAGCTGGTGGCTTATGACAAGGCGGGAATTTTTAGAGAGAGTACCCCGGCAATTATTGGGGATTTAAATATTCCGCATACAATGACCGATTATGGCAAAGAAATTAACGCTAATATGGTGCTATCGGGCAGCGACTTTATTTTTAAAGAGTATGCGCAGAGTTTTAGTTGGCAATTTAAAGAACATAAACTCGAGTTACCTAAACCGGCCATCCCATGTCAAAATGTGGCTACCGCATTAACGACCTTATCGGTGTTAAATTTATTACCAACAGATGAAGTAATAACTCAGTGTATAGCCAACTTAGTGGTAGAAGGGCGCTTTCAACAATTAAGTGAGTCGCCATTAGTGTATACCGATGTGGCACATAACCCTGAATCTGCACGCTATTTAGCAACTAAGTTAGCAAGCTATAAAGATAAAGGCTTTAAAATTCATGCATTAGCCGCTATGCTTGCTGATAAAGATAAAGTCGGTGTGCTTAAAGAAGTGGCTAATGTAGTAGATGAATGGTCGTTGGCGAGTATAGGTGGCCCGCGTGGCGATAGTGCCACTAACCTACAACAGGCGCTTTCAAGCATACCCAATAGTTACTTTAAACAGGGTTATAGCAACGTAGAGGTAGCATTGGATGCTATTTTGCCAAACCAGCCAAGTAATACACTATTAATTGTGTTTGGATCATTTTTTACCGTGGCTGGCGCTATTCATTACTTTAAAAAATAGAGAGGATGTCGGTGAACTCAGGTTTTATTAATCGCTTAGTCGGAACAAGTATTGTGGTGATCGCAGCAATTGTGTTTATTCCCAATATACTCGATGGTGAAAAAGTGCACTATAAAGAAGGCTTTAAAGCGATTCCAGAACGCTCTGAGTTCAAGACCATTGATTTGCAAGAATCAATTGACCAGCAAGTAACAAATGCAGAACCATTAAAAGAGGATGAAATTGAAGACATTCAGCCTGATGATGCTGCATTTGAGCAACAAAACAACTCCGCTGAAACAGACGTTAGCGCACAGCCTGCAATGGTTGAAGCGGTCATAGCCGATACAAAGCAAAGTACAGTAACCGCTGGGCAAGATGATGTTACGCGTAATACTAATGAAAACTTAACAAGTATGGCGTATGTTATTCAGCTAGGCAGTTTTTCGCATGCGGCTAATGTAAAAGCCTTGCAGGCCAAGCTAAAAACGCAAGGCTTTAAAAGCTTTACTAGGCCAATTAAAACGCCAAATGGTACGTTGACTAAAGTATTTGTAGGGCCGTCGTTAAGTAAACAAGAGCTGCAGTCTCAGCTTCCTGCGCTTAAAGAGCTAACTAAGCTAAACGGTAAAGTCACTCAATTTGAAGTGGCAAAATAACTTAGTCGCTAATAGGTGAGTGTGCTCATAACTTAATATTGCATATTTACGTAACTTATACTCCATAAGTTAAGACTAGATCTCCACCTACTTTTAGCCTGTATATTTCATGCTATTTTTTATCTAAAAACAGCATGTTTTTACTCGCCTGTAATCTCTCGCTTAAACTTGCATCACTAGGAGGTTTAGGTATAGAATGCGCCCAAAATTAGCGACTAATTGGTTCTTATGATCTGGGTTGATTACGCCATTCTTGGCATTATTGCACTCTCTACCATCATCGGTTTAATACGCGGCTTTGTTAAAGAAGCTATGTCATTAGCGGTATGGGCAGGGGCTTTCATCATCTCCAGCTTATTTTATCAATATTTAGCTTCCTTCCTAACATCCATTTCTGAACCCCTTTTAAGAAATGCGGCGGCCATTGCCATATTATTCTTTGCGACGCTATTGTTAGGCGGTTTACTAAACTATATTTTAGGTGAGCTTGTACAGCGAACCGGATTATCCGGCACAGACCGTGTTTTTGGTGTGGTGTTTGGTGCTCTTCGAGGCGTGTTGGTCGTGAGCGCGTTACTCTTCTTTCTTGATGCTTTTACTGGTGCGCCAAATACGCATTGGTGGGGCAACTCTATTTTGATTCCAGAATTTGGCTTTGTAGTTGAATGGTTCTTTTCGTACCTAGAAAACAACTCGAGCTTTTTAAATTCAGTAAACCGTTAATCGGCGAGGATAAATTACATGTGTGGTATCGTTGGAATAGTCGGAACATCGCCAGTTAATCAGGCGATTTATGATGGCTTAACCGTTTTGCAACACCGTGGCCAAGATGCTGCGGGTATCATAACTATTGAGAACAATACATTTAGCTTGCGCAAAGCAAATGGCCTAGTGAAAGATGTATTTCACACTCGTCATATGAAACGTTTGCAAGGCAACATTGGCATCGGCCATGTGCGCTACCCAACGGCGGGTTCTTCAAGCTCGTCAGAGGCTCAGCCGTTTTACGTGAACTCTCCTTTTGGTATAGCACTTGCTCATAATGGTAACTTAACCAATGCAGAGTCGTTAAAAGAACAGTTATTTTCAGAGGCACGTCGCCATGTTAATACTACTTCTGATTCTGAAATTTTACTTAACATCATGGCACATGAGCTAAGTAAGCCAGACAAACTTAAACTAGACCCTGAAGATATTTTTACAGCGGTTACTGAAGTTAACAATAAAGTGACGGGTGGTTATGCCACTATTGCCATGATTATCGGCCATGGTATTGTGGCGTTTCGCGATCCAAATGGTATTCGTCCTTTAGTATTTGGTAAACGTGAATCTGCTGCGGGTACTGAATACATGTTTGCCTCAGAAAGTGTGGCGCTAAAGCCAGATGGCTTTGAGTTTATTCGTGATGTTGCACCAGGCGAAGCAATTTATGTGACGGAAAAAGGCGAGTTTCATTCTTTTACCTGTGCGGATAAAGTGTCTTACTCACCGTGTATTTTTGAATTTGTTTACTTTGCGCGTCCGGACTCAACCATTGACCGTATGTCGGTTTATGCAGCACGTGTAAATATGGGGACTAAATTAGGCGAGAAAGTAGCCCGTGAGTGGGCAGATAAAGACATTGATGTCGTTATTCCTATCCCAGAGACTTCGTGTGATATCGCTTTAGAAATGGCACGCGTGCTTGACTTACCCTACCGTCAAGGCTTTGTTAAAAACCGCTACATTGGCCGTACGTTTATTATGCCTGGCCAAGAGCTACGTAAAAAATCAGTACGTCAAAAACTCAATGCGATTGACCGTGAGTTTAAAGGTAAAAATGTTCTACTTGTTGATGACTCAATTGTACGTGGTACCACCTCAGCGCAAATCGTTGAAATGGCCCGTGAGTCTGGTGCTAAAAATGTTTACTTTGCGTCAGCGGCACCGGAAATACGCTTCCCAAATGTATACGGTATAGATATGCCATCGGCGGCTGAACTCATTGCACACGGCCGTGAAGTAGAAGATATTAACCAAAGCATTAGCTCTGATGGTTTAATCTTTCAATCATTAAGCGATTTAATTGCCGCAGTTAGCCAAGAAAATCCTGAAATCACTAAGTTTGAAACGTCAGTGTTTGATGGTCAATATATTACTGGCGACGTTGATCAAGATTACTTAAACCGTATAGACAAGTTACGTAATGACTCAGCTAAGAGCACCCGCGAAAACGCGATGTCATCTGGTTTAGAAATACATAATCAAGATGAAAACGAATCTGATTAATAAAGTAATGTCAGCCTGATAGCACTATCAAGGCCAATAAAAAAGGAGCTGTTAAGCTCCTTTTTTGCGTCTATAGAAAAGGAATATTTAAGTAAACATAGGGCTGATTATACCGTTGGTCCATAGCATCGCGGTAAGTGCTAAAATAATAACCAGCAAAATTAGTCCACAGGTTACAACAGAGCTTGCGTAAATAAAGCCACGCTCCTGTGGAATGTGCATCAAAATAGGGACGCCGGTATACAGTAAATAAACTGAGTAAGCGAGCGCCACTAATCCAACACACACCACAAACCACAGCTCAGGCCAAAAGGCTGCCAATGCCGACATAAACACCGGTGTTGCGGTATACGCTGCCAGCTCAATAGTTTGGGTAAAGGTTGGTTTAGCGCCAAAAGTAACTGCCATCCAATGCGCTAAATAGGCTAGAGCAAATACACCACCAATTAAAGCAACATACATGGCTGCGCCAATCATCAGTGCGCTTTCATGGGTTAAAAATACCAGGTTACCTGTGCCGATACTCCAGCCTAAGTAAACCGATGAGTAGTATCCCATTGCAGAGGGAAATAAAGCGATAAGTAAAATATGCGATAAGCTATAGGTTAAGCTTTCGTGACGGTTATCAATTGTTTGCCATTCTTCGAGTGGGTGGGCGTATAAGCCCCATAGGTGATTTAGTATCATTGCGTGCTCTCCATAAAAGGATAAATTACTGTTTGGTTATAATTGGTTTGTTTTTATACAGTCCTTTTAGTTATGGTTCAGTAAGTATACAAAGTCAAGTTAACCATGAGCTTGTAATAAGGGTGTGTGTTTATTTTATTCAGCGTAATATTTCATGTTAAAATGCCGCATCGCAATTTTAGCAATGAGAAGTCAGCGTGCCACATAGCCAACTTTTAGAACCCATTAATAACTTTTTATTATGCAGCACCCCCGATGAGTGGGTTGAGCAAGCAATCAAAAAAGCAAACTTACCCATCATATTAATTGATCACTTAATTTGTGAGCTAAAAGCAGCGCAAAGTGCGATGTTTTTAATTCGTAAGTATGCAGTAGATAAAGACAGCAGTGATGCACTGCTTGAGTGGCTAAAACCATTTGAAACGCTTATTTATAAACGTGAAGGGAATTGGCGCGATTTAGCGGCTAAAAATAAACTGACAAAGTCTATTATTCCTAAATCTAACTCACCTTATGGCCAAGACTTAATTGATAAAATGGTGATGTTAATAAAAGAAGAGTTGCATCATTTTTATCAAGTGTTGGAAATTATGGATGAATACGGTGTTGAATATAAAAGTATAACCCCATGTCGTTACGCCAAAGGTATGCTGCGTAATGTTAAAACGTTTGAACCCAACGCCTTAGTCGATAAGCTTATTGTAGGTGCTTACATAGAGGCACGCTCGTGTGAGCGTTTTGCTGCGCTTGCCCCGCATGTAGATAAACGCTTAGGTGACTTTTATATTTCATTGTTACGCTCAGAGGCTCGCCACTATCAAGACTACTTAACCCTTGCTCAAGACATTGCTGATTTTGATATTACCGAGCGAGTAAAAGAATTTGCTGAAATAGAAGCGCAACTAATTACATCAGACGATGAAGACTTTAAATTTCACAGTGGCGTGCCCGTTACTGTTTGCCAATAACCCGTTTTTTCACCTGAAGTTGCTACGGTCAAGTAATTAGCTGTAGCAGTTACCTTCTAATTAAACGTTTTGTTTAAATTAGACACATCCAATACCCTCTTCTAATATTGAAATAACTACTAATTTATTTAAGAATTTTACCTATGGCTTTGAAATCATTTTAATAACAGAGCCATACCTTATTTATTATTGGGTGAGAAGATATGCAAAATAAAGAGGGATTATTTGTATTTGCAGCTGAAGAAGAACAAGCAGATACAGATCTGAAAGCATGGAAAATATTAACCGTTGAAGATGATCTTGATTATCAAAACGCATTAGTTAACAGCTTAAAAGAACTAAAAGCCAAGGATGGTTATAAATACGAGCTGTTAACGGCAAATTCTGTGCCAGAGGCTGCTTTGGCGCTGAGCATGCACCCTGATATTGCACTTATTTTTATAGATGTGGTGATGGAGGAAGATGACTCAGGCCTGCGTTTAGTAAATACTATTCGAGAGGTCATCGGTAACGCAGAAATGCGTATTGTGCTGTTAACAGGGCAACCTGGCTTTGCACCAGAGAGCGATATCATGAAAATGCTCGATATCGATGAGTACTGGAATAAATCAGACCTATCTGCCGAGAAGCTGCAATCTATTGTTAATAGTAACATGCGCACTTGGGAATATATTTCACAAATCAGATCAGCGAGGCAAGGTTTACAGCTGGTGCTTGATGCATCGAGAAGTATCAACGGTAAGCACGATATGGCCTCTTTTTCTTATGCTGTGCTTAAAGAAATTAGTAATATTTTAAAAATAACCGAAGGCGGCGGTATTTTTTGTTCGAGTAATACAGGCTCCAAGTCTGAATGCTTAATACTCTCTACTCATGGTTGTTTTAGTGGCACTAAAGGGCAGCCAGTAGAAACTAGCCTGCCCGCAGGAATGCTACAAGACTTTAAACAAGCTACTAAAGAGCGTCGTCATATATTTTCAAAAAGCCACAGTGTGTTTTTTTTCGAAACGCCAGAGCAGCAGGGCGCTGATTACATCACCATTGTAAAATCAGATAATCCGATTAGTGAGCAAAATGAATATTTACTTAAGGTATTTAGTGAAAATGTGAGTACGGGCTTTGCTAATATTTCGTTGTTGAATCGCTTAACTGAACTTGCTTACACCGACGTATCACTTAACTTGCAAAACCGTAACTGGCTAACCCGTGAAATAAAGAATATGAATGCTCATGAGCGGCTAAAAACGCGATTAGTCATTTTTGATATTTATCAGTTTGATGAAAAAGCATTTACCTTTGGTCATGAATTTTGTAATAAATTAATGAAGCTAGTGCACCAAAGTATTGTTGATACCTTTGCTAGGTATGACCCTCGCATAGCATTAGTTAGTAGCAGAACATTTGGCATGTTAGTCAGTGTTGATTTTGATATTTCAGAGGCTATTAGTTACTTTCAAAATAAACAAAAATTCGAAATCGAGCAGGTAAAACAATACATTGATGTGCGTATTTTAGAATTAAAATTAAGTGCAGCTTTAAACCTCTCCCCGGAAAAAGTGATCAGCCTGGCAGAGTCGAGCCTGAACTCTTCACAGGTAAACCAAACTAAGTATATTCAGCATACCGAGGAAAAAACAGATCAAATTACTCGGCGCTACGAGCTAATGGCTGAGCTTAGAACGGCTATAGGTAATAAAAGTTTAGAGGTGGCGTTACAACCCAAAATGAACCTATCAACCTTGAAACCTGCAGGTTTTGAAGCGCTCGCTAGGTGGCAAAGAGCTGATGGCAGCTTTGTACGCCCTGATGAATTTATAGAGTTAGCTGAAACAGCCGGATTAATTAATGAACTAGACCATGTGATTTTTGAGAAAATACTCGAAGTGATTAACCAACTTAAAGAGCAAGGCTACAACTTACCCGTTGCGTTTAATGCATCGTCTTATGACTTAGTTGAGCCAAGTTATTTTGAGCAGATAAAAACTAAAATTGAAGAGTACGATATTTCGCCTTCTATGCTTGAGCTTGAGGTGACCGAAACACAAGCTATTAGTAATTACAGCCTAATTAAAGAAGCACTTGAACGGTTTATTGATTTAGGTCTTAAAGTCAGTATTGATGATTTTGGTACTGGTTACTCATCGTTGGCTCACATTAATGAAATACCGTCTACGTCGATAAAAATAGATCGCTACTTTGTCTGTGATCTTGAATTTAATGACAACAATCAGTACATGATTAAAATGATACTGTCTTTGGCAAAGCAATTTAATTTTTCGGTGATTGCTGAAGGGGTTGAGAATGAATTTGAGGCAAAGTGGTTACAGCAACAAGGCTGTGCAACAGCTCAAGGGTATTATTTTTCTAAACCTTTATTTTTAAAAGAGCTGCTCGTGTGGTTAAAGCAGTATGAAGTGACAAAAAATGAATAGCGTTAATAGTTTGCCAATTGGTTCAAAAAAAAGTGTGCTAGTTAAATCGCTATTTAGTTTATTTATTACTTTATTTATTGGTTGGCTTGTATATGAACAAATATACCAAGAAAAAATAAATACCATAAAAGCTAAGCAAGATGAAAAGTTAGTCCTTATCAGTGGTGATTTTTCCAAAGAACTCAGTAGCATTAAAAAGCTAACTCGTATTCTGGCTCAGGGGTCGGTTTTAAAAAGTGATAAACAAAACAAGCCCTTACAACTAGAGCAAAGCAGAGATGAAATAAATAACTACTTTTTAAATTTTGCCGCTCTCTCTAATAATATCGCGCAAATTCGCTGGCTAGATACACAAGGCCAGGAGCAATACCGCATTAACGCAGTGAATGGTGTTGGCGAAATTGAAGCGCCCGATGGTTTGCAAAATAAGCAAAACCGTTACTATTTTCAAAAAGGCATGCAGGTCAGTGCCCCAAATATATTTGCCACAGAGATAGACTTAAACATTGAACGCAACAAAATTGTAAAGCCTCTTCAGCCAACAATCCGCGTAACCTACCGTACCAATAAAGAAAACTACCTATTAGATGGCTTGCTAGTTGTAAACTTTAACTTAGATTACTTGTTTAGTCAGATTAAGAGTTACAACCAAGAGGGTACTTTGATCAGCATTTTAAACCATGATGGTTTTTGGTTATTAAATAGTGATGCAAACTTAGAGTGGGGGTTTATGTATGGTAACAATGAGCAAACACTCGCTTTAAAAAAACCAGATCTTTGGCAGCAAATTATTGATGGCAAAGTAGAATATGGGTCATATTTTTTCAATAATGGTCTTTATACTTACCGTCGTTTTTCTATTTTTTCATTGCGTGAGAATAAAGGCAGAATTAGTGACACTGATAAAGAGTTAATTATTCTTGTAAGTAGTCCAGATGAATCGCTAATATCTGCACACAATAGAGCTCTGCAGTTAGCGTTATTGTGTAGTGGCTTACTGTGTTTAATTAGTTTTGGTTTTATTTATCGTGAGTATAAGTTTCAAAATAAGTTGTTAACCCTCTCGCATAAATTACATATAGAAAAGATAGAACTAGATATAGTGAACCGAGAGCTTGATGCCACTATAAAGCAGCAACAACAGCTACAAGAAGGATTAATAGAAGCACAAAAACTATCTTCATTAGGGTTGCTCGTGGCAGGTGTTGCTCATGAAATGAATACGCCTATTGGAGGAGCCGTTATTTCTGTTTCTAATGCAGATATGGCATTGAGTAAATTAAATGCAGCGATTAAGCAAGGGCTGACTAAATCAACGCTAGAGGAAACAACAACCAGTATTGGTGAGAATCTAGCGCTGGCTAAAATTAACTTAAATAAAACCGCTGTATTAGTGAAAAGTTTTAAAAAAATGGCCATTGATCGCCACAATGATGAATTTATTGCATGTGATATTGAAAAAATTATTGAAGAGCTATTATTGTCATTAAACTCCAGATTAAAAAATTCACCGATAAAAGTGAAAACTATTTTCTTGCTCAATAAACAGGTGATTAGTTTGCCAGGGATTATTTCTCAGGTGGTTGAAAACCTTGTAATTAATGCGTTAAATCACGCTTTTGATGATAAGCAAGAGGGAGTGATAGAAATAAAAGTAGAGCAAGCGACAAATAATAGCGTAAGGCTTAGCGTGTCAGATAATGGTAAAGGAGTTAATAATGACACTAAAGCAGATATATTTGAGCCTTTTTATACAACCGCACGGGGTAAAGGTAATACGGGCTTAGGTTTATATATGGTGCACCAATGGGTAACACAAGTTTTGAAAGGAGACATCAAACTTCATTCAGAACCACAAAGCGATGCTTATTTTAAAACACAATTTATTATTACCTTGCCTGACTTAACAGCAAAGTCTCATTACGATTAATTACTAGGAACGTTATAAAGGCGTTGAAATTAATTGTTGTGACTCGGGAGTAACCACTAAATACGAACCTTGAGTATACCAATCGCCCAATACTGTGCGAGTAAGCGTTTGGTTATTAACTTCATAGGTATCTACATTAGGGCGGTGAGTATGGCCGTGGATCATATTAGCCACGTTATGTTTGGCGAAGGTTTCGAGTACTGCGCTTTGCACTACATCAAGTATTTCTATAGGTTTGTCTGCTTGACTAAGTTTACTTTTTTCACGTGCATCACGGGCTATTTTTTTTCGATACCACAATGGCATAGCAAGCATAAGTTTAGGCCACCACCAACCACGACTTTTTTTACGAAACTTTTGATATTCAATATCCTGAGTACACATTTCATCACCATGTAAAATTACAGTGGGTGTGCCGTAAAGGTCGATCACTGTTTGCTCATCGAGTAGAGTCATTCCTGCCATATTGGCGTATTTTTCACGCATGATAAAATCGCGATTACCGTGTACAAAGTAAATGGGTACACCCGAGTTACTAACTGCTTTTAATTGTTTTGCCACTGCTGCTGAGAGTTCGCTAACATAATCGTCACCAACCCACACTTCAAAAAAATCACCTAAAATATATAGGGCGTCTACTTTTTGAGGAACAATATGGGAGTGTAAAAATTTAAAAAATGCCGCTGTAATATCAGGGCGATTTTCACTCAAATGTAAATCGGCAATAAAGTAGGTTTGGCGAGTCATGGTGATTCCAGTTAAATAAAAGCGGGTGAATACCCGCTTTATGTATTCTGTGAAGAATAAGGAGGTTTTAGCTTACAGTTACACTTTCAATAACCACATCTTCAAGTGGTACATCTTGGTGGAAGCCATTGCTACCTGTAGCAACACCTTTGATTTTATTTACTACGTCCATGCCTTCTACTACTTCAGCAAACACACAGTAACCCCAACCTTGCGACGTTTCGCTGCTGTGGTTTAAAAAGTCGTTGTTATTCACGTTAATGAAAAATTGCGCTGTAGCTGAGTGTGGATCAGGTGTACGCGCCATTGCTAAAGTACCTACTTTGTTAGATAGGCCGTTGTTAGCTTCATTTTCAATTGGGTCGTTTACTTCTTTTTGTTCCATGCCCGATGCAAAACCACCGCCTTGAACCATAAAACCATCAATTACACGGTGAAAAATTGTGCCGTTATAAAAACCTGAGTTTGCATACTCTAAAAAGTTTTTTACTGTATTTGGAGCTTCGCTTTCGTGCATTTTAATGGTGATATCACCAAAGTTTGTGTGTAGAACAACCATGAGGTTTCCTATAGCTGGTTTAAATATTGGCGCTATTTTATCGTAGTTGACTCAGATTAACAAAGTAGATGTTAGGTTTGTTATAAACCGCTAGAGCCCATGCTTAGCAAGTGGTAACATAGCTTTTCTGTTAATCGTGAAGGAAAGCAACTAAATGGTACAAATATACAACACACTGACACGCCAAAAAGAACAATTTAAACCTATGGTCGATGGGAAAATCGACATGTATGTGTGTGGTATCACCATTTATGATTACTGTCACATTGGCCATGCACGCACATTTGTGGGTTTTGATGTGATTGTTCGCTACCTTCGTCACTTAGGTTACGATTTAAAGTACGTACGTAATATTACCGATGTTGATGATAAAATTATTAAGCGCGCAAATGAAAACGGTGAAGCTATTAACGACTTAACCGTGCGTATGACTAAAGCGATGCATGAAGACTTTGACAGCTTAAATATGCTACGTCCTGATGTAGAGCCAACGGTTACAGGCCACATGGATGAAATTATTGCTATGGTTGAGCGTTTGATTGCCAAAGGCCATGCTTATGTTGCAGCCGATGGCGACGTTTTATTTGATGTATCAACCTTTGAGCAATACGGAGCACTTTCGCAGCAAGATTTAACCATGCTGCAATCGGGGTCACGTGTTGAAGTAGCACAAGATAAAGACGATCCTCTAGATTTTGTTTTATGGAAAAAAGCTAAAGCAGGGGAGCCATCGTGGTCATCACCTTGGGGTGAGGGTCGCCCTGGTTGGCACATAGAATGTTCAGCGATGAGTTCAAAGCACTTAGGAGAGCATTTTGATATTCATGGTGGTGGTTCAGACTTACAGTTCCCACATCACGAAAACGAAATTGCCCAATCATGCTGTGCAAATAACGGCCAATACGTTAATACTTGGATCCACACCGGTATGGTACAAGTTAACAAAGAGAAGATGTCTAAATCGTTAGATAACTTTTTTACCGTTCGTGAGGTATTAAAACAATACGACGCTGAGTCGGTTCGATACTTTTTAATATCAGGCCATTACCGCAGCCAGCTTAATTACTCGCAAGAAAACTTAGACCAAGCACGTTCATCACTTGAGCGTATTTACACGGCATTACGTGGTGTTGAGCCAGTTGAATGTGAGCTTGAGGGTAATGAGTATGTGGCTAAGTTTAGAAAAGCTATGAATGATGACTTTAATTCGCCAGAAGCATTACCGGTTGTATTTGAAGTTGCTAAAGAGCTAAACCGAGTAAAAGAAAGTGATAGCGAAAAAGCAGGACATTTAGCCTTCATTCTACGCAGCTTAGGTGAAATACTTGGTATTGCTCAACAAGCACCAGAGGCATTTTTACAAGGCGGTCAAAACGACGATGAAGTGGCTGAAATTGAGGCACTGATTGTAAAACGTAATGACGCACGTGCCAGTAAAAATTGGGCTGCAGCAGATGAAGCTCGCGATGCTTTAAATGCACTGGGTGTAATACTTGAAGATTCAGCGGGAAAAACAACGTGGCGTAAAGCATAGGGGTTATTAACCTTTGCGGATTTAGCCATAACGTGCGGATCACAAAAAAAGGGTTGCCATAGGGTAACCCTTTTTTGGTTATATCAATTGCAATAAATTGATTATGCTTTTAATAAAATTGATATTGTTGACCTCAATTATAGTTGAGGTTTTAAACTCACATTCATCAATTTAAAAATGGAAAATTAATGAATATTTTACTTGCCATGATCCCTGCTTTTTTATGGGGAACAACTTATGCGGTAACTAAATACGCAACCCCAGAGTGGCCGCCAATTTTATTAGGGGCCATACGTGCACTGCCTGCTGGTTTATTGTTGTTGCTGTTTAAACCTTCTTGGCCAACGGCTAAACAATGGCCAGGCATTTTTCTGATCGGCACAATTAATATTGCGTTATTTTTTAGCTTTATTTTTGTAATGGCAATTAACCTACCAGCAGCTATCGCAGGCGTGGGAATGGTATCTGTCCCTGTGGTTGCATTATTATATGCATGGCTTGTAAAGCGACAACAGCCAGCGCTGGTGCAAGGTTTTTGTGCGCTTGCTTTGGTGGTTTTAGCATGGCGCTTATTTGATCCACAACATGTAGCACTTAATGTTTTGGGGGTTTTGGCGCTGATAGGGGCGTTATTAACTATTGTGATAGGCAGTACGCTGGTAAAAAAAGTAACGGCTAAAGTACACTGGTGGACGGTGCTCACGTGGCAGCTAATCATTGGTGGTAGTTTGCTAGCAATTGCGGCTATGGTTCAAGCTTTTTATTTTGCTCCACAGCAGTATCAATTTTTAACTGCATCAATAACTAGCACCCAATGGCTGGCGTTATTTTGGCTGGTGGTACCTAACACTGCTTTGGCTTACATCCTATATGTTTGGTTACTAGGGCGAATGTCAGTAGTTGAATTTACTTTTGGGACTATAGCCAACCCAATTGCCGGTATTTTATGTGCAGGAATATTAATTAACGAGCAGTATGCAAATTGGCAGTACGCGATTATGTTATTAATGATTGTGTTTTCGGTTTTGCCACAAGGCTTGGACTTAATAAAACGAAGAATGATGATACAAAAAGCCCGCAATTAAGCGGGCTCTTCATTGCTTTATTTTTGTTTATTAGCTGTGATATTTCTCACACGCTTCTAATGTATTTTCAATTAAGCTGGCAACTGTCATCGGGCCTACACCGCCAGGTACAGGAGTAATAAAGTCAGCTTTTTGTTCTGCAACGGCGTACTCAACGTCACCCACTAATTTACCGTTGTCCAAGCGGTTAATACCCACATCAATAACAATCGCGCCTTCTTTGATCCAATTACCCGGAATAAATTCTGGTTTGCCTACGGCAACAACCAGTAAATCAGCACGGCGAACATGGGTTTCTAAATCTTGGGTAAACTTATGACAAACAGTGGTAGTACAGCCAGCTAACAACAGTTCAAGTGACATAGGACGACCTACAATATTAGAGGCGCCCACAACCACAGCATGCATGCCTTTGTAACGTACGCCAGTTGAATCTAATAAGGTGATAATACCTTTAGGTGTACATGGGCGAAGGGCAGGCATTCGCTGCGCCAAACGACCAATGTTATAAGGATGAAAGCCATCAACATCTTTATGCGGAGTAATACGCTCAAGAATTTTTTCTGCATCTAGGCCTGCAGGTAAAGGAAGTTGCACTAAAATACCGTCAACTTCGCCATCAACATTCAATTCATCAATTAATGCTAATAGCGCTTGCTCTGTTGTGTCTGCGGGTAAATCAAATGATTTAGAAATAAAACCCACTTCTTCACAGGCTTTACGCTTTGAACCAACGTAAACTTGGCTTGCTGGGTCTTGTCCAACAAGCACCACAGCTAATCCTGGGGCTCTAAGGTTTTGTGCAACACGTTCTGAAACTCGTTCAGCCACTGCGCTACGTACTTGTTTTGCTACTGCTTTACCATCAATGATGTTTGCCGTCATGGGTGACCTTTAATTAGGTTAATTAACTTGATACCGATACATTTAAAAAACGAATGCATATATAGGGGTTAAAATGCCGATAAAGAAAAACACCTTCACCTTACTCATTTTTTAATATGGCGACTATTTTCGCAGAAAAGCGGTTGAGCGCCAAGTTGCTTTTAAATTATAACCCCCCGAATTATAAAAAAGAGTTTAAATTTTATCCCTGTATCGTAATATTTGACCATTATGAACTAAAAATGAGCAATTGATTTGTTTTCTTAAAAAAACGTTTGACCTAACCCGGTCAAATCACTATTATGCACCCCGTTGTCAACGAGGTCACTCGCAGACAATAGTAAGTATCGGCGATTAGCGCAGTTTGGTAGCGCACTTGGTTTGGGTCCAAGGGGTCGCAGGTTCAAATCCTGCATCGCCGACCATTTTTATGTTTACTCATAACAATTTAACTTACTAGTGAACTATGAAGTTTTCGATGCGCCCATAGCTCAGCTGGATAGAGCAACGCCCTTCTAAGGCGTCGGTCGAAGGTTCGAATCCTTCTGGGTGCGCCATTTTGAAAACACTGTAATGCCGTGGTGATTGTAGCTCAGTTGGTAGAGCCCCGGATTGTGATTCCGGTTGTCGTGGGTTCGAGCCCCATCAGTCACCCCAATTTACAAAAAAGAATATCGGCGATTAGCGCAGTTTGGTAGCGCACTTGGTTTGGGTCCAAGGGGTCGCAGGTTCAAATCCTGCATCGCCGACCACTTTCTTATAGGTGGTCTTAAATCCTAAGTTTAAGTATTCGAGAAAATATCTATATCGGCGATTAGCGCAGTTTGGTAGCGCACTTGGTTTGGGTCCAAGGGGTCGCAGGTTCAAATCCTGCATCGCCGACCATTTTCCCCTAAAGTAGAACACACCTGATTTCTTTTTTAATTCAAAAAATTCTGTTTTTCTACCCTTATTCACTATATGTAATTTAATTAGCCTGTTTTTTATTCGCTTAGTCGTTATCTGCCTTGATCTACCCCAAATAATTGCCCCCCACACTCGACTATCATGAATATTAGGTTATAATGCCGCGTCTATTTGTTTAAAAATATAGTGCCCTTAGGGCAGAGCAGCAATGGTATCTCCTGGTAGCGACGGATTTTTTTAAGCTCTAAGGCTTGAATTTTATCAAGACGCCTATAGATTACTTTGTTTGTAATGAAGGCGAAAAGTCGCCAAAATTGAATATTGAGGTAAATCATGCAAGTTTCTGTTGAGACGACTCAAGGCCTTGAGCGCCGTCTGACCATCACCGTTCCTGCAGAGAACGTTGAGACCGAAGTAAAAAAACGCTTACAACAACTGTCAAAAACGCAGCGTATCGACGGTTTCCGTGCTGGTAAAGTTCCAGTATCAGTAATCAACAAGCGTTTCGGACCAGCTGTTCGTCAAGAAGTTGCTGGCGAAGTAATGCAACGTAATTACATTGAAGCAATTGTTGCTGAAAAAATAAACCCTGCTGGCGCACCTACATTTGCTCCAAAAGCACTTGAAGCAGGTAAAGATTTAGAGTTCTCAGCAACATTTGAAGTTTACCCTGAAGTTGAAGTTCAAGGTTTAGAGAAAATTGCTGTTGAAAAACCAGCAGTAGAAGTAACTGACGAAGATTTAGCAAACATGCTAGAAACACTTCGTAAGCAACACGCTTCTTGGGCTGACGTTGATGCAGCTGCTGGCGCAAACGACCGTGTAACGGTTGATTTCGTTGGTACTATCGACGGTGAAGAATTCGAAGGCGGCAAAGCTGAAGATTTCCCATTAGAACTTGGCCAAGGTCGTATGATCCCAGGTTTTGAAGACAACATCGTAGGTAAAAAAGCAGGCGAAGAAGTGGTTGCTGACGTAAACTTCCCTGAAGATTACCACGCTGAAAACTTAAAAGGTAAAGCGGCTCAATTCACTATCACAGTGAAAAAAGTTGAAGCGCAAGAATTACCTGAATTAAGCGATGAGTTTGCAACTAAATTCGGTGTTACCGAAGGCGGCGTAGACGCGCTTAAAGAAGAAGTTAAAAAGAACATGACGCGTGAGCTAGACCAAGCGGTTAAAGCTAACGTGAAAGACCAAGCAATCAAAGGTCTTTTAGAGCAAAACGAAGTTGAAGTGCCTAAAGCATTAATCGACCAAGAAGTTGACGCATTACGTGAGCAAGCTGCTCAACGTTTTGGTGGCAACGGTCAAAATATGCCTGAGCTTCCAGCTGAATTGTTCCATGAGCAAGCAGTAACACGTGTTAAAACTGGCCTATTATTAGGTGAAGTGATTAAAGCGAACGACATCAAAGTTGATGACGCTAAAGTTGAAGCACTTATCGCTACTGTAGCATCTGCATACGAAGATCCAACTGAAGTAGTAGAATACTACAAAGCAAATGATCAACTAATGCAACAAATGCGTAATGTAGCAATGGAAGAGCAAGCTGTTGAAGCTATTTTAGCTAAAGCAACTGTGACTGATGTTGAAAAAGCATTTGATGACATCATGAATCCACAGCAAGGTGCATAATAAGTCATTGACTTAAGCGCTCGCTAACGATTAAATGGCTCGTGTTACTCTGTTTATGCAGTGTGCCCGGGCCATTTTAGTTTGTGGTTCTTAATTAGCTAAAAATGATCATTATGCTTTTCTTAGAATAAGTATAAGCGCATAAGGAATTAAATAAGTATGAACACTGGTATGACAGATCCCCTAAACGCATTAGTCCCTATGGTTGTTGAGCAAACAGCTAAAGGCGAGCGCTCATTTGATATTTATTCGAGACTATTAAAAGAGCGTATTATCTTTTTAACGGGCCAAGTTGAAGACAACATGGCAAATCTGATTTTAGCGCAAATGCTTTTCTTAGAATCAGAGAACCCAGATAAAGATATTTTCTTATATATCAATTCACCGGGTGGCTCGGTCACTGCGGGAATGGCTATTTACGATACAATGAATTTCATTAAACCTGATGTAAGTACTATCTGTGTAGGTCAAGCGGCTAGCATGGGTGCGTTTTTATTATCTGGTGGTGCTAAGGGTAAACGTTTTTGTTTACCAAATTCACGCGTGATGATTCACCAACCATTAGGTGGATTCCAAGGTCAAGCGTCTGATTTTGAAATACACGCAAAAGAAATCCTGTCTATTAAAGACAAATTAAATCGCTTAATGGCTGAGCATACTGGCCAACCACTTGATGTTGTTTCACGCGACACAGACCGTGATAACTTTATGAGTGCAAGCCAAGCTGTAGATTACGGTATTGTTGACTCAGTATTTACTAATCGCGGTAGCAAGTAAGTATGCCTGCAAGCAGTAATGCTTGCTAATGAGAGTTACTATGCGAAAAAACCTAAATTTTGGTATAGTTAAAGCGTATTAAAATAGCCACCAAGACTTTGGTGGCCAACGTAATAAAATGAGGTAGCTGAATGTCTGACACTCCTACAGACGGCGACAAAAGTAATAAATTGTTATACTGCTCTTTTTGTGGCAAAAGCCAGCATGAAGTTCGAAAATTAATTGCAGGACCTTCAGTATACGTTTGTGATGAATGTGTAGAGCTGTGTAATGATATTATCAGGGAAGAAATTAAAGACATCGCGCCTAAGCATGATGCCGCTGACAAATTACCTGTGCCAAAAGAAATTCGTAACCACTTAGACGACTACGTAATTGGCCAAGACCATGCGAAGAAAGTGTTGTCTGTAGCGGTTTACAATCACTACAAGCGTTTACGCAACCAATCAACTAAACAAGACGTTGAATTAGGTAAAAGTAATATTTTATTAATTGGCCCAACGGGGAGTGGTAAAACACTGCTAGCTGAAACGTTAGCACGTTTACTAGATGTGCCGTTTACTATGGCCGATGCCACCACGTTAACCGAAGCCGGTTATGTGGGTGAAGATGTTGAAAACATTATTCAAAAGCTTTTACAAAAATGTGACTACGACGTAGAAAAAGCACAACGTGGTATTGTTTACATTGATGAAATAGACAAAATTTCACGTAAATCAGATAACCCATCAATCACCCGTGATGTGTCAGGTGAAGGTGTACAACAAGCCTTACTTAAACTGATTGAAGGTACCGTTGCTTCTGTTCCGCCACAAGGTGGACGTAAACATCCACAGCAAGAGTTCCTGCAAGTAGACACCTCTAAAATTCTGTTTATTTGTGGTGGTGCATTTGCTGGTCTTGATAAAGTTATTGAACAGCGTAGCCACAAAAATACTGGCATTGGTTTTGGCGTTAACGTTAAAGAGTCGGCAGCGAGCCGCTCTTTAAGTGAAACATTTAAAGATGTTGAGCCAGAAGATTTAGTAAAATATGGTTTAATTCCAGAGTTTATTGGCCGTTTACCTGTTGTTGCTACATTGACTGAACTTGATGAAGCTGCACTGGTACAAATTTTAAGTGAGCCTAAAAACGCCATTACTAAGCAATTTTCAGTATTGTTTGGGATGGAAGACGTTGAGCTTGAGTTTCGTGATGATGCACTACGTGCTATTGCTCACAAAGCAATGGAACGCAAAACCGGTGCACGTGGCCTGCGTTCAATCGTAGAAGGTGTATTGCTTGATACTATGTATGAGCTGCCTTCAATTGATAACGTAAGTAAAGTGGTTGTTGATGAAACCGTTATTAAAGGTGAGTCTGACCCAATCTTGATTTATGACAGCAGCAATCAAGAACAAGCCGCAGCAGATTAAATTCTGAGCAAGTTGTAAAAAAAAGGAGCCAATGGCTCCTTTTTTTATAATTAATTTAATCGAGTTGGTAAAAATTGTTGAACTTTAATTAGGTTATCCCCATATACTTGAGTAATCTTTAAATAAATGAAGTGCAAAGAGAAAATACAATGACGCTTGAGAGAAACGATCGAGTCGAAATCCCTGTGCTAGCACTGCGCGATGTAGTGGTGTATCCACACATGGTGATCCCGCTTTTTGTAGGCCGTGAAAAATCAATAAAATGCCTTGAAGCGGCAATGGATAAAGACAAACAAATTTTCTTAGTTGCACAAAAAGATGCAACTGTAGACGAGCCTGAGAAAGACGATATTTATCGTGTTGGGACAATTGCGACTGTACTTCAATTATTAAAGCTACCCGATGGTACAGTAAAAGTATTAGTTGAAGGCACACAGCGTGCAAATATCGAAGAGTTTATTGATAACGAAGATTTCTTTGTTGCCAATGCTCAGTTTATTGAATCTGATTCAGTAAACGAGCAAGAACAAGATATTTTTATTCGCAGTGCATTAAGCCAGTTTGAAGGCTACGTAAAATTAAATAAAAAAATCCCACCTGAAGTGATGACTTCGGTCTCTGGTATTGATGAGCCAGCGCGTCTTGCTGATACCATGGCTGCACATATGCCATTAAAAGTGCCTGAAAAGCAAAAAGTACTTGAAATATCAAGCGTTACAGAGCGCTTAGAGTACTTAATGGCGTTGATGGAAGGTGAAATAGACCTATTGCAAGTTGAGAAAAAAATTCGTACCCGCGTTAAAAAGCAGATGGAAAAATCGCAGCGTGAGTATTACCTCAATGAGCAAATGAAAGCGATTCAAAAAGAGCTTGGCGAAATTGACGATGTACCAGATGAATTCGAAGCGCTAAAAAAACGCATCGAAGAGTCAGGTATGCCTAACGAAGCGAAAGAAAAAGCCACGGCAGAGTTTAACAAACTTAAAATGATGTCGCCGATGTCGGCAGAAGCTAGTGTTGTTCGCTCATACATAGATACGTTAATCAACGTACCGTGGAAAAAACGCTCTAAAGTGAAAAAAGATTTAGCAGGCGCGCAAAAAATACTAGATAGCGATCACTACGGACTTGATAAAGTTAAAGAGCGTATTATCGAATACCTCGCGGTACAGCAGCGTACTAATAAGCTTAAAGGGCCTATTTTGTGTTTAGTTGGGCCGCCAGGGGTAGGTAAAACTTCTCTTGGGCAATCTATTGCGCGTTCAACTGGCCGTAAGTACATTCGTATGGCACTGGGTGGCGTACGTGATGAAGCTGAAATACGTGGTCACCGTCGTACTTATATTGGCTCTATGCCTGGTAAATTGATTCAAAACATGACTAAAGTGGGCGTTAAAAACCCGTTATTCTTGTTAGATGAAATTGATAAAATGTCAGCGGATATGCGTGGCGACCCTGCATCAGCTTTACTTGAAGTACTTGATCCTGAGCAAAACAGCCATTTTGCTGATCATTACTTAGAAGTCGATTACGACTTATCTGATGTAATGTTTGTGGCTACCTCTAATAGCTTTAATATTCCAGGTCCTTTATTAGACCGCATGGAAGTTATTCGTTTAGCCGGTTATACCGAAGACGAAAAATTAAATATAGCTAAAGAACATTTAATTCCAAAGCAAGTTAAGCGTAATGGCTTAAAAGAGAAAGAAGTTGAAATTGCCGACAGTGCTATTATCGGTATTATCCGTTATTACACCCGTGAAGCGGGCGTACGTAACTTAGAGCGTGAAGTGTCTAAATTATGCCGTAAAGCGGTTAAAAATATTTTAATGGAAAAAGACACCAAAACGGTCACTATCGATGCAGATAATCTTGAAGAGTACTTAGGTGTGCAGCGTTTTGATTACGGTAAAGCAGAAGATGGCGATCGTATTGGCCAAGTAACTGGCCTAGCATGGACTGAAGTAGGCGGTGACTTACTAACGATTGAATGTGCTGCGGTACCGGGTAAAGGCAAACTGACTTACACCGGCTCGTTAGGCGATGTAATGCAAGAGTCGATTCAAGCGGCAATGACTGTCGTACGCAATCGTGCTGATGAGCTACGCATCAATAGCGACTTTTATGAAAAACGTGACATTCACGTGCATGTACCGGAGGGCGCAACCCCTAAAGATGGTCCAAGTGCGGGTATTGCAATGGTTACGTGTTTGGTTTCAAGTTTAACGGGTAATCCTGTGCGCTCTGATGTGGCCATGACAGGTGAGATTACCCTACGTGGTGAAGTACTGCCAATTGGTGGTTTAAAAGAGAAATTATTAGCGGCTCATCGTGGTGGTATTAAAACGGTGGTGATCCCTAAAATCAACGAACGTGACTTAAAAGAGATACCTGACAACGTATTGGCGGGTCTTGAGATTCACCCAGTTACGTGGATTGACGAAGTATTGAAGCTTGCTTTAGTGCATCCAGTTGATAGTTTTTCAGTCGAAACACCGAAAAAGCAGTAAAAAAGCCAAAAAAAGTGCTTTTAGGGGCTTTTCAAATCTAAACGGTATGATAAGTTAAGCACTGGTTTTCAAGCCTAGCCCTTGCAGGGCCTAGGCTTAAGAAAAATATAATCATATGAGCTTTAAAAAAATTGCTCAAAAATTTCAAAACAGTGATGTTAGTTTAAAAAACAATCGCTCTTGATAACAACAATGAAAGAGGATGATATTGTGAATAAATCTCAATTAATCGATCAAATCGCAGCTGATGCTGACATTTCTAAAGCGGCTGCAGGTCGTGCACTAGATTCATTCATCGAATCTGTTTCTGGCGCGCTAAAAGATGGCGACTCAGTTGCACTTGTTGGTTTTGGTACTTTCTCTGTACGTGAGCGTGCTGCTCGTGCAGGTCGTAACCCACAAACTGGTGAAACGATTCAAATTGCTGCAGCTAACATCCCAGCTTTCAAAGCCGGTAAAGCGCTTAAAGACGCAGTAAACTAATCATTGTGTAAACAATTTAGTTATGGCGAGTAAAGATACGCTTAATTATTGCAATCGATAAATTAAGTTACTTCACCGCCAGTTACTTCAAGTGAAAAAGCGTATCTGGTAAGATACGCTTTTTTTACATATGACAAGGTAGAAAATACCTTGCTCAGAAAAGAGATAAACAAATGCTTGAGAAAATCAGAGAAGGTTCGCAAGGGCCGGTAGCCAAAGTCATTTTAGGCGCGGTGATTTTATCTTTTGCCTTAGCTGGGATCGGTAGTTACTTAGGTCAAACCACAGAACAACCCGTTGCTGAAGTAAATGGAATTAAAATTAGCCAAACAGAATTTAGCCGTGCGTTTCAAAATGAACGTAGCCGCTTAGAACAACAATTTGGTGAGTACTTTACCCAAATAGCAGCTGATCCAACTTATATGGCTCAAATCCGTCAAGGTGTGATTGACCGTTTAGTACAACAAGAATTACAAAGTCAGTTAGCTGCCGAGCTTGGTTTGCGCGTAAGTGATGAAAGCGTTCGTAAAACAATTTTAGAGCTACCTTATTTTAAAATTGGCGACAAGTTTAATAACGACCGTTATTTACAAGTTATTCGTCAAATGAATTTTCAACCTGACGCATTTCGTGAATACCTGCGTGATGATATGACGCGTAGCCAGTTAGTATCTGCCGTTGCGGGTACTGATTTTGCGCTGCCAAATGAGCTTAAATCAGCCATTGCGTTGCAACAGCAAACACGAAGCATTGATTATTTAGTAATTGATAAACAAGCAATGCAAGCTGATGTAGAAGTTACAGAGCAAGAAGTTGCGGATTACTATGAATTAAACGCTGGTCAATTTTTATCACCTGAATTAATTTCAGTTAATTATATCGAACTAAATGCTGATGATATTGATGTTGCATCGGTAAGCGAAGACGATGTAAAAGCATATTACGAGCAGAGTAAAGCGCAATATGTTGAACCAGAAAAGCGTCGTGTGTCGCATATTCTAATCGACAATAGCGAAGATGATGATGCGGCTAAAGCGAAAGCTGAGTCGTTACTTGCCCAGCTTAACGCTGGTGCTGATTTTGCTGAGCTAGCAGAGACATCGTCAGATGACATTGTTAGTGCAGAAATGGGTGGCGATTTAGAGTGGATTGAACGTGATGTTATGGAACCAGCATTTGAAGATGCAGCGTTCGCATTGCAAAACAAAGGTGATTACTCTGACGTTGTTGCCTCTGAGTTTGGTTATCACATCATCAAACTGACTGATCTACAAACTCAACAAGTTAAACCGTTTGATGAGGTTAAAGCTGACCTACGTGCTGAACTTGAGCAAGCTGAAAAAGTAGATGCGTTTTACGAGAAGCAAACAGAAATGGGGGCATTAGCCTTTGAGATTTCTGATCGCTTAGACGATGCTGCTGAAGTGGCGGGTGTAGAAGTACAATCTACTTCTTTACTAGCGCTTAGCGCGCTTCCTGAGCCGCTTAATAACCCAGCGGTTGTGACTGCCTTATCATCAGTTGAACTACTAGAAGATAAAGTCAATTCAGAAGTAATTGAGCTTGGTAATGAGCACGTGATTGTGGTGCGTGTAAATGAGCACCAACCTGCGGCAACGAAAGCATTAAGCGAGGTAAGTGAGCAAATTAAAACACGCTTAATGAATGAAAAGGCATCAGACCTTGCAAAAGAAAAAGCACGCACGTTATTTGCACAAGTAAAAGAAGGCAAGAGCTTAAACGATGTGGCTGCTGAGCAATCACTAAACGTTCGTCAAGAGTCGCAACTAACTCGTGAAAGCTTTGCTGTTTCACCTGCTATTGTTACCCAAGTATTCAAAATGGCACATCCTAGTGATGCGGCTGTATATGATATGGTTAACTTAAATAATGGCGATGCAGCGATTGTTGCGCTTAAAGCGGTAAATGATGCACCAGTGAGTGACAACATTGAGCCACAAATGAAGCAAAACATTACTATGGCGCAAGCGCAGAAAAACTATACGGTATTCATTGAATCGCTTAAGCAACAAGCAGAGCTTAATGTACCAAAAGCAGCTCAAGCAGCTGAATAAGTAATAGCTAAATTAAAAAGGGCGCCAATTGGCGCCTTTTTTGTTTAGACATTAACAACTCAATAAGCGCTGAGTAACCTTTGATTGCGGGTTTTGAAAAATAGTTTCTGTAGCGCCGTATTCAACAATCTCACCTTTATTGAGTACCACTAACTGGTCGCTAATATGGCGCACTAAACTTAAATGATGGGTGATCAAAATATAGGTTAAGCCAGTTTCAAGCTGTAGTTTAAGTAATAGGTTTACTATTTGCGCTCTTACAGAAGGGTCAAGCGATGAAAGTGCCTCATCGAGCACCACAACCTTAGGATCTAATATAAGCGCGCGAGCGAGCGCTACACGTTGCAATTGCCCTACACTAAACATATGCGGGTAGTATTGCTGGTGATCAACCAGTAAACCCACTTTAAGCAAGGTACTGCCTATTTTTTCACTGCGCTGATCTTTATCAAAATCAGTATTGAACTTTAGGCAATCATCGAGCATTTCAGCAATGGTCACTGCTGGGTTTAATGAGGTAGCGGAGTCTTGAAAAATCATTCGGATATAACGACATTGCGCATCACGATTACCATTGTTTTCTATGGTGTTATTTTCTAATAATATCTGCCCGCTATCGGCACTGTATGCACCCACTAATAATTTAGCCAGGGTACTTTTTCCTGAGCCTGTCTCACCAATAATGGCAATCGTTTCACCTTTACCAATACTAAATGAGATATTTTTTAAAACATCAAACTTTTTACGGCTAAACAGACCCGCTCGCATGTTAAAGGTTTTTGATAAGGCTTGAACTTTTAACAGTGGCTGCATTATTTTATTTCCTTGATCAGCGGGAAGTGACAGGCGTAGCTATGACCATGATGCTTTGAAAGTTTAGGCGCAACCACACATTCTTTTTGTGCTTGTGGGCAACGTGGACCGAGTCGGCAACCAATCGGTAAATGTTGCAATGTTGGAATAGTGCCTTTTAGTGCATAAAAGGGCTCTTTATGCGCTAAACCATGCTCATAATCGGGCAGGCTTTTTAGTAAAGCCTGCGTATACGGATGACGAGGTTGGCTAAAAATACGGTGTGTTGGACCTGCTTCAACCATTTGACCGCAGTACAACACATGAATACCATGCGACCAATTAACAATTTCTTCCAGCTCATGAGAGATCATCAAAATAGACATGTTCTTTAGCTGATTTAAACTTTTTAATAATCTAAACACCTGTGCTCGGGTGGTGCTTTCTAGTGCGGTTGTTGGCTCATCTGCAATTAACAACTTAGGTGTGCGGGCAATCGCCATGGCTATCATGACCTTTTGGCATACGCCCTCAGAGAGCTCATGCGGGTAACTATCAAGCACCGCTTCATGATTTTTAATACCTACTTTATGTATTAAGGCTTTAACACGGTCTTTACGCTCTCGGTTGCGTTTTAAGAAAAATCCTTTAGCAGCCACTTCAGGCAGTGTTTCAGCGATTTGGTTAAATATTTTAGCAGTAGGATCTAGACAGCGACTGGGATCTTGATAAATCATCGCAATGTCTTGGCTAACCGTTTTACGGCGTTGCTCTGGTGTTAAACGCATCAAGTCAACACCACGCCAATGCATTCTATCTGCGGTTATCACCCAACGCTCATTAAGCACGCCGACGATGGCTTTTGCAATTAAGCTTTTGCCAGAGCCTGATTCGCCCACTAAAGCGTGTACTTCACCTTCTTTTAAACTAAAGCTAACACGGTCAACAGCACGAATGGCGGTTTCGGAAGTTTGCAGTTCAATGGTTAAATTTCGAATATCTAGTAACTGCATCTAATCGGCCTTACGCGCTTGTAAAACTTTGCGAAGTCCATCGCCCACTAAGTTTGTTGAAAGAACCGCTAAAAATAACAGCACGCCCGGCAATGCTACCGTCCAAGGTGCTAAATATATAAGTCCTAAGTTCTCTGCTAAAATTGCGCCCCATTCAGTAGTCGGCGGCTGTGCACCCAGTTTTAAAAACCCTAACGCCGCAATATCTAAAATAGCAGTAGAAAGCGCCATCGTAAAAATAACTACAATATATTCATACACATTAGGAAAAATCCCGCGTGATAAAATATGCCATTTAGAGGCGCCATCTAAGCGGTAGGCTGTAACATAATCTTTGCCAAGTTCGTCAACTATCAGGTTTCTAATTGAATGAATAAACTGGGGTAATAAGGCTAAAATAATTGCCCATACGGTATTCATTAATCCAGGGCCGAGTATGGCAATAATAATGATGGCCAGTAACAATGAGGGAATTGACAGCGTTACATCCAGTAAGTGGTTCAAAAAACTAGAACGTATGCCTTTACTGATCCCTGCAAAGGTACCTACCAACACACCAATAACAGTGGTGATCAGTGCAGCCACAACCGATAACCCGAACGTATATGTGGCGCCATTCATTAAACGAGACAGCACATCTCGGCCTAAATCATCGGTGCCAAGTATAAACCGCACATCGCCCATTTCATTCCACGAGGGAGGCAGTAATAGTGCATCACTGTGCTGTTGATTTACCCCATAAGGCGCAAGAAAAGGCGCGGTAGCCGCTAACAGGCTAAAGGCAATAAACACCCATAAACCAACCAGTGCAGGGTGGTTATTTTTAAACTTTCGCCAGAGTCTCGCTAATGGCGATTTATTTGAATCTTCTGAAAATAAGTTAAACTTTGCCATGCGCTTGGTTCCGAGACAGAGGATCGAGTAGGGTGTAGGTCAGTTCGGCCATAATTGTGGCAATAATAATAAATAAAGAGACGGCCATTAACCCACCTTGTATGGCGGGATAATCACGTTGATAAATACTGTCTATTAACCAGCGACCGATCCCAGGCCACGAAAAAATAACTTCAGTGATCATCGCTAAGGTGATCAAGGTACTAAACTGCAAACCTATTTGTTTTATAACCGGTAGTAAGGCATTTCTTAGGGCGTGATGAATAATAAGCTGCCCACGAGTAAGCCCTTTGGCGCGAGCTGTTTTAATGAAGTTTTGATCCATCACTTTTAACATCGATTCGCGAGTAAAGCGCACTAATACCGTGGTTGGATACATCGCAAGTACAATAGTAGGTAAAGTAAGGTGATGCAGCGCATCTAACATGGCCAAACCATTGTAAGGAAAATCAGCGAGTAAAATATCAAGTAAAATAAATCCTGTGCTCGCAGGTATCTCATACAACAAGCTCACTCGCCCCGACATGGGAAACCAGCCAAGCTTGAGCGAAAAAATCATAATTAATAATAATGCCAGCCAAAAAATCGGCATAGAATAGCCAATCATCGCTGTAGAGCTAATAAATTTATCAGGCCATTGTTTATTATATGCCGATGCTAAAATACCGACAGGCACACCCACTACCACCGAAATAAATAACGCATAGATACTTAGCTCTAACGTTGCAGGAATTAAATCAACCACATGGGCGAAAACACTGCTCCCCGAGGCGAATGACATTCCCCAATCCCCTTGTAAAATTCGTCCTACAAAGGCGATGTACTGCATAAAGTAGTTACTGTTAAATAAGTACTTTTCTTCTAACTGAGCATTTTGGGTAAAGTTAGTGTCAGGTATGCCGCTTAAGTTACTGAGCGGATCGCCAGGAAATAAATAACTCAACGAAAAGGTAAAAATACTGAGTAGCAACACCATAAAAAATAACAGTCCGAGGCGGCGTAAAATATAATCTAAGATCATTATTTTTTCCTCGCGTTAGCCAACGAAATAGCACCGAATGGCCCTAAGGTAATGCCCTCAACATCTGCGCTACTTGCTTGAAAACGCATGCCATGGGCAATTGGCAGTAAAGGCAATTGTTTGATGATCATGCTTTGTGCTGCGTCGTAATATTGTTTACGTAAATTTAAATCTGTGGTGTCTAACGCTTTGGTCAGTAGTAAATCAAATTCAGGGTTACACCAGTTTGCAGGGTTTTTGCCACTAAAGGTCGCAGTACAACTTAATAATGGGCTAAAAAAGTTATCGGGATCAGGTGTATCAGCTGCCCAACCTAATAACACACTGTCGTGGCGATGCTCACCAATGCGTTGAATAAAGGTGTTCCATTCATATTCTACAATATTTACATTAACGCCAATTTTGCGTAAATCACTTTGCATTAGCTCAGCCATTTTGCGGGCATTGGGGTTATAAATACGGCTTACCGGCATAGCCCAAATGCTCATATCAAAGCCTTTTGGAAAACCAGCTTCAGTTAATAATTTTTTCGCTAACTGTGGGTCAAAAATAGGCATGTTTTTTTGTAGTTCAAATGCCCATGACGTAGGCGGAAGAATAGATTGTGCACGCAGTCCATTCCCGTAATATACCGCTTGCATTATTTTATCTATATCAATGGCATGAACCAATGCTTGACGTACTTTTAAGTTATCAAACGGTGGACGCTCGGTATTAAATGCCCAGTAACCAATATTTAAGTTAGTTTCTCTTTCAACGTTAATATCATCACGCTGCGCTAAAATACTTAATTGGGCACTACTCGGGTGTGCGGTTACATCACACTCTTTGGTCAATATTTTAGCAATACGGGTGGTACCATTTGGGGTAATGTCGTACACCAATTGCTCAAGGGCAACCTCATGCTTCCAATAATCAGCGTTTTTATAAAAGCGCACTAAATGATCGCGTCGGTACTCTTTATAAATATAGGGGCCTGTGCCAATCGGGTATTGATCAAATAGGTTTTCTTGATTATTAGCTTTGAGCGCCATAGCATATTCTTTAGAGAGCACGACAGCAAAATCGGTCGCCATATTAGCTAAAAAGCTGCTCTCGGCATTAAATAACTCAAATCGGACTTGATGATCAGAGACTCTAACAATTTTACGAATTAGCTGGTCAATCCCCACACTTTGAAAGTAAGGGTAATTAGCATCGCCAATAAAGTGATAAGGATTATAAACGTCGAATAATCGACTAAAAGTAAATATTACATCATCAGCGTTAAATTCACGGCTAGGAGTGAAATAAGAGGTGGTATGAAACTTAACTCCTTTGCGCAAAGTGAAGGTAACCGATTTACCGTCTTTACTGATCTTCCAATCAGTGGCAAGTTCACTCTTAAATTCGGCGGTCACGGGGTCAATACTAATTAACCGGTCGTATAACTGGTTAGCAATAATATCGATAGTTGATCCTGTGGTTGTGACTTGTGGGTTAAACGACACAGGATTAGCCTCGGCGCAATAAACGAGGCCTTGGTTTTTTTCTTCTAAGATTTCTTCTTTACTATCAATGCAACCTACTAAGCTCAATGATATTAAAGCAAGTAATAATTTATGCACCCGCACAACCTCTACTATTCTAGCAAATTGTATTTTTTCAAATAACCACGTAGTTGATGATACGTTAAACCAAGTACTTCTGCAGTCTTCTTTTGATTAAATTGGCTATATTCTAATGCTTTTTTTATCAATGTAATTTCAAATTCATTAGAGAGCGTTTTTAAGTCGCATGGAAACTCAGGTTCTTTGGTACTTGAACTCAATGCTACAGGCGCTTCTATAGGCTGTGCATGAGTAGTCGGTTCAGATTGTATTATAGCAGGTGCTTGTGCATGTTTTATGCGGGCTTTAGGTCTAAAGCGACTTTCGAATGGGTCTAAAATAATTTTATGTACAGGAATATGTTCATTGCCGTGGCGATACAGACTTCGTTCTACCACATTTTTAAGTTCACGGACATTACCCGGCCACTCATAACTGAGTAAACTTTCTTGTGCACTGCGGGTAAAGCCACTAAATAGCTCCCACTCAAGGTCTCGTGCCATGTTCATCGCAAACTGTTCAGCCAGCAACATAATGTCATCTTGACGTTCACGCAGTGGCGGTAAGGTGATCACATCAAACGCGAGTCTATCGAGTAAATCACTTCTAAATTCACCTTGTTGTGCTAAATGGGGTAAGTCTTCATTGGTTGCACAGACTAAGCGAGTGTCTACTTTAACGGTTTGCTTGCCGCCAACACGCTCAAACTCACCATACTCAATCACTCTTAATAGCTTTTCTTGCACCATGGCAGAGGTATTTGCTAACTCATCTAAGAACAAGGTACCACTATTGGCGCGCTCAAAGCGGCCTTCATGGCGTTTACTTGCGCCTGTGAAAGCGCCACTTTCATGACCAAATAATTCACTCTCGAGTAGGTTTTCGTTCAATGCCGCACAATTGAGCTTGACGTAACTTTGATCCCAGCGCTTGGATAAAAAGTGTAAACGTGCTGCAATAAGCTCTTTACCTGTACCGCGCTCACCAATAATGAGTACGGGTTTATCTAGGTTAGCTAGTTGTGAAACCTGATCAAGCACTGATAAAAAACTGTCTGATTGGCCAAGTAAATTGTCCTGTTGGCGATATTGACTCATATTTCCTAACTCTTAGTCATTTTTACTAACAGTTAGTGTATTTCATTATGAGGGATAACAAAAGTAATTTGTAATTTACATTTAACATATTGAAACTAAATGGTATTTTAAAATTATAAAAGTTGGCAAGCATATTGATACTAATAAAAGCAGACACATTTAGATTAAATAATAGAGGTATATGTTATGGGAATTTTTTCACGTTTTGCAGACATTGTTAATTCTAATATCAATGCCATTTTAGATAAAGCAGAAGACCCTGAAAAAATGGTTCGTCTTATTATCCAAGAGATGGAAGATACACTGGTAGAGGTACGCTCTACATCAGCAAAAACACTCGCTGAGAAAAAAGAATTAGTACGTCGCGTAGATACACTAAAAGCCCAAGTAAACGATTGGCAAGACAAAGCCGAACTGGCACTGAGCAAAGATCGTGACGATTTAGCACGCTCAGCTTTACTTGAAAAGCAAAAATCAGCCGACGCAGTTGCTGCGGTAGAAAGTGAACTTGACCATGTAGAGTCTCATATCGAGAAGCTACAACAAGAGGTTACTACGCTACAAGAAAAGCTAGCAGATGCTAAGGCACGTCAAAAAGCGATTATTTTACGTCAACGCTCGGCTGAGTCGCGCCTTGAAGTTAAAAAAGCGCTTGATAGTTCTAAAGTAGAGGATGCACTTAATCGCTTTGAACGTTACGAAACCAAAATTGATGGGCTAGAATCTCAAATAGAGTCTTATGATTTAGGTAAACAAACGTTAGCTGATGAAATTGCAGACTTACAAAAGAATGAAAAGATTGATGACGAGTTAGCTGAACTTAAAAAGAAACTCGCAAATAAATAAAACGATAATATCAGGGGCCATGTGCCCCTGACATCAACATAGAATACGGATTGTCAGGAGAGGATTATGTTTGATCCAGAGATACTAGTTGCCCCCTTTATCTTATTTATGATTTTTGTTGCGCCACTGTGGTTAATTTTACACTACCGTAGCAAAAAGCAAGTAAGCCAAGGGTTGAGTGAGCATGAGCATCGCCAATTATTGGAGCTTGCACAAAAAGCTGAAAAAATGGCTGATAGAGTAGAAACATTAGAAGCGTTGCTTGATCAAGAGTCACCTCAGTGGAGACAAAAAGTATGAACACTAAACGCGAATTATTCAGAGACCCACAACGCGGCAAAATAGCTGGCGTATGTGCCGGTTTAAGTGACTACTTTAATATGGAGTTATGGTTAGTTCGCATTATATTTGTTAGTGCGGTACTACTAACCGGTGGCCCATTATTTGTGGTAGCGTACATTGCAGCATGGTTTATTTTAGATAAAAAACCTGCTGCAACACATAAAACGCATTCAACTTATAGCGATGACCCACTGGAAGTTAAGTTTAAGGTATGGCAAAAAGGCGAGCCACCTCGCCGTGCATTACAAGACTTAAAAGAGCGTTTAACGCGTGTTGATGTTCGCTTACAAGAGATGGAACGTTACGTTACCTCAAGCGAATTTACGGTCAGTCGTGAAATTAATAAACTTTAAAGGATTGATAAGCACCTTGTTTGTAACGTGAACAATTACGGCAGATAGGGTGCAAAACACTTTATGAGCCAATCATTTGCAAAAAAAACCTTTAAAAGCGTTAAAGGCAAAGCACAAAAAGCCCTGCACCGTAGTTTAGACCAACATGTTAAGCTTGCCGTAACTGGGTTGAGCGGCAGTGGTAAAACCGCGTTTATAAGTGCGTTAGTTAAGCACTTAACCTCTCAGGCGAATGACAACAACTTACCTTTTTTTGATGTGATGCGCGAGCATCGTCATATTGCCACTAAAATTGTGCCGCAAGAGGCATTAAACGTGCCCACTTTTGATTATAACCGCGCAATGAGTGCCTTACTGCCAATGGAAGGCGACCCCGCTTGGCCTGCGTCTACAGAGCGAATAAATACTCTGCGGTTGGCGATTAAATACCAAAGTAATGCGGGTCTGCGAGGTCATTTTTCACCGCAATCAACGTTATACCTAGATATTATTGACTACCCAGGCGAATGGCTGCTCGATTTACCTATGCTTGAACAAAGCTATACTGCGTGGTGTGAACAGCAATACCCATTATTAAATCAGTCTCCTCGCAGCGCTACCTCAGGCGATTTTTTACACGCCGTAGAGCAACTTGATTTACATGCCCCTGTGGATGAAAGTGAGCTTGCTAACATTGCACAACTTTATCAACGCATGCTAGTAGGGCTAAAAAAAGACACCAAACTTGCGATGCTACAACCAGGGCGAATGTTAATGCCGGGCGACTTGCAAGGTGCGCCGTTATTGTTATTTTTTCCAATTAATCCTGAAAAGATGAAAGACGATGTGGTGGCGGGTTCTAATTTAGCGCATTTAATTAAACGTTTTAATGCTTACGTGAAAGAAGTCGTTAAGCCATTTTATAATGAGCATTTTCGTCATTTTGACCGCCAAATTGTGTTGGTTGATGTACTCAGTGCATTAAATGAAGGCCATGAAACTTTGCATGAGCAAAGCCGTGTTATTAATCAATTGTTGGCACATTTTAGTTATGGGGAGTCTGGCTTTTTTAAACGTTTATTCAAACCGAATATTGATAAAATATTGTTTGCTGCTAATAAGTCAGATCACATCAGTGCTAAGCATCATAAAGCGTTAGCCTTGTTACTAGACTCGCTGGTTAAAGAGCAAAGTAATCATTTAAAGTTTGATGGTGTACAAATTGAAACTATGGCTATGTCATCAATTACCGCAACCCAACCTCGCCAAGTGGTTGATAAAGGTCAAACCCTTGATTGCGTTTACGGTAAACCTTTAAATGAGCATGAGTGGCTGACTTATTTACCACCAGAGCCGCCAAGTAGAATGCTTAATAAAAGTGAGTGGCCAGCACAAGGGTTTGAATTTTTGTCATTTTCGCCGATGCCAAGCCCCGACAAACAACTTAAACATATTCGATTAGATCATGTAATGCAGTACCTGCTAGGAGACAAATTAACATGAGTGAGTCAACGCAACAGTTTCAAGCAGGGCGTCGTATTAATGCACAAAATATTGAGCAAAACGAGCCTGCGTTATCACCCGCTAAAATTATTGAACACGGACAAAGTGATTACACCTCTGAGATTGAGGATGATGTCCTTGAGCCTGAAGTTGATTTAGATCCGGTGTATAAAAAGTCAAAATGGCAAACGCTCAAAGGCTTGTTTGCGCTCAGCTTTATTATTTTAGTACTGCTAGAGTTTGGGTTTTCTATTGTGCTTGCTTATCAGCAATCGCTTATTTTGGGCAGTGTTTATTTAACCGCTGTGGTAAGCGGTGTGTTATTAATAACAAGATTGTTATGGCGAGAGTATCGGATGTTGCGCAGTTTAAAGCGTAATCAGCTGCATCGCCATGAAGCCGATAGGCTATTAAACAGTGAGCAAGTGGGTGGTGCACTCCCTTGGCTTGAAAAATTGAACAAGCACCAGCAGTTAGACAATTTTGAAAACTTTAAAAACCAAGTTGCTACCCACCATAGTGATAAAGAAATAATGACACTTTACGCTAATAGCCTATTGGTAACGCAAGACACCCAAGCTAAAAAGCTTATAAACCGCTTTGCAACAGAGTCAGCCTTATTAGTCGCATTAAGCCCTCTTGCGCTGGTGGATATGATGGCGGTGCTTTGGCGCGGTACAAAATTAATTGAGCAAATAGGTAAAATTTATGGCATTGGTTTTGGTTACGCCAGTCGCATTAAGCTCTACCGAATGCTGTTAAAACAAGTCATGTTTGTAGGCAGTGCAGAGCTTGTATCTGATTTAGCGGCCACGGCACTCAGTGCTGAGTTATTAGGCAAACTTTCAGGGCGAGCCGCGCAAGGCGTCAGTGCAGGTATCTTTACAGCTCGTATAGGCTATAAAGCCATGGAATTAAGCCGACCATTACCGCGTCTTGAAAATAAACGCAGCTTGTTAAAAGGCACTGTTCAAGGGATTGCGAGTAAAATTATGAGTCGCACTAAGAGAGCCGAGAGTAAATAGTTGGCAATATTTGTGTACAGCTTTTTGAGTAAAGTTTGCACAAATAGCCATCTGAGCATCCGGCATGCTTGTGATTTAAAGTGCGGTGCGTTTTATTTATGTAATTGACACACATAATAAAAACGAGAGCACACAATGAGCAAGCATCATCCACACACCCAATGTATTCATGGCCCACAAAAAGCCAACGATCCACATGGCGCATTAACGTCGCCATTATACCAAACATCGACTTTTCATTTTGAAAATGCCGCGCAGGGTGCTGCACGGTTTGCTGGCGATGAGCCCGGTTATATTTATACGCGTTTGGGTAACCCTACCACCACTGAACTTGAACAAAAAGTAGCGCAATTAGAAGGCTGTGAGGCCGCCGCCGCCACGGCTACAGGCATGGGGGCGGTATCCGCTTCGGTACTAAGCTTCCTATCGCAAGGCGATCACTTAATTGCATCAAGCGCTCTGTATGGCTGCACCTTTGCTTTTTTTGCGCATATGTTGCCGCGATGGGGAATTGAAGTCACCTTTGTTGATATGACCAATGAGAGTGAACTGCGCGCAGCCATTAAACCTAACTCAAAAATGATATTTGTAGAAACACCAATCAATCCAACCATGGCAGTGATTGATTTAGCACTTATTGGCGATGTTGCTAAACAGCATAATTTACTGAGTGTGGTCGACAATACGTTTTTAACCCCGCTGCTGCAGTCACCAAAAAAGTACGGTATCGATATTATAATGCATAGCGCGACCAAGTATTTAAATGGTCACGGCGATGTTGTCGCGGGTATTGTGTGTGGTTCACTTGAGCATATTACACAGATTAAAATGACCGTGCTTAAAGATATTGGTGCCACTATTAGTCCTCACGATGCGTGGTTAATAAACCGAGGCTTAAAAACTTTAGCTATTCGCGTAGAACGCCATTGCCAAAGTGCGCAAACGATTGCTGAGTATTTAGAAGCTCATCCGCAAGTAAATAAAGTGTATTACCCTGGGCTTAAGTCTCACCTAGGTTACAAGTATATTGGTAAGCAAATGAAAGCGGCTGGTGGTGTTATTGCCTTTGAAATTAAAGGGAGCTTAACCGATGGTGAGCAGTTTATTGATAGTATGCAGCTGTGCACATTAGCGGTTAGCTTAGGTGATGCTGAAACGCTTATTCAACACCCTGCATCGATGACGCATTCGCCATACACTCCCGAAGAAAGACTAGCAGCTGGAATTAGTGATGGTTTAATTCGTTTATCAGTTGGACTTGAAGATGTTAACGATATTATTAACGATCTCAACCAAGCATTTACTAAAATATCTTGAGGTGTAATTTAATGTTTACGCGTATTTCTATCTGTAGGTGCCAATAAGCATGGTGTGTATTTTTATCTTTGCTTTGTTGTAATTATAAATTTACGATCAGTGTGATCTGCAAAAGTTTTGATCTGCGTCAAGCTATTAAACTTTTGTTCACTTTTGCATAGTATGGCTACATCGAATAGCCAAGCATTTGGCTGTTATTTTGACACCGGTTTAGGGTTTCATCCCAAAGAAGGTATTTATGGCTAAAGCAAGTAATTACACCTCCAAAACACCTGATGAAAATGGGGTTATACATTGGAGCGATGAAGAAAATAAAATTTGGTCTGAGCTTGTAGCACGCCAACTTGCGTGCATTGAAGGCAAAGCCTGTGATGAGTACATGGAAGGGTTGAAAAAAATCAATCTGCCTCATGATCGCATCCCACAGCTTAGTGAACTAAACGAAGTGCTATTAGCAACCACAGGTTGGCAAGTTGCACCTGTACCTGCACTTATCGATTTTGATGAGTTTTTTAGGTTACTCGCTAACAAGCAATTTCCTGTAGCGACCTTCATTCGTAGCCGTGAAGAATTTGACTATTTACAAGAACCCGATATTTTTCATGAGATATTTGGTCACTGTGCCATGCTAACCAATCCTGACTTTGCTGAATTTACCCATAAGTACGGGCAACTAGGATACGCGGCAGAGAAGAAAGATCGCGTTTATTTAGCACGCATGTACTGGTTTACCGTTGAGTTTGGTTTGATGCAAACCGAAAAAGGATTACGTATTTACGGCGGTGGTATTTTATCAAGCCCAGGGGAAACCCAATACGTGTATTCAGATACACCAGAGATTAATCCAATGAATGTGCTAGATGTACTGCGTACACCGTACCGTATAGATATTATGCAACCATTGTATTATACGATTAATTCGATTCATGACCTGTTTGAAATATCTCAAATGGATATAATGACTTTAGTTGAGCAAGCTAAATCACTTGGTTTGCACGACCCTAAGTTTCCCCCAAAAGAAAAATTAGCTAGTTAATTTTTAAAAAAGTAACGCTAAACTAAGGATTTAAAATGTCTTCATTAAGTGCACAAAAATGTGAAGCCTGTCATGCAGATGCACCAAAAGTATCTGATGCTGAATTGGCTGATTTAATTAAAAAAATCCCTGATTGGGTGCCAGAAGTACGTGATGGTATTATGCAGTTAGAGCGCGTTTATAAGTTTAAAAACTTTAAACAAGCCATTGCGTTTACTAATAAGGTAGGTGATATGGCCGAAGACGAAGGTCACCACCCTGGTTTACTAACTGAGTGGGGCAAAGTAACCGTGACTTGGTGGAGCCATTCAATTAAAGGCTTGCATAAAAACGACTTTATTTGCGCGGCTAAAACAGATGATGTATTTAACGCGCTGTAATTAATTAGATTTGAGTAAACAAAAAGGCACTGCAAAGTGCCTTTTTTTATGGGTGGTTAGTTAATTAGGTTTTATCTGCGTTTAACATGTCATCATGCTCAGCCATATCCCAAGGTAGTTCGCCTGGGCTGTTACCTAAAAAGTGTAAGTAGTTCTCAAACTGATCAAGAATATCCTTCACAATATCATCTTCATTGTAGCCATAAACATCGTACGACAGACCACCACGACGTAAAAATACATCAGCCTTATAATACATTTCAGTATTATCATTATCTGGTCGTAGTTCTGAGTAAGCAAAGCTCGGCATAGGGTGCTCGGTAAGGCGAATATCATAAACAAAATCCACATGCTCATGGCGTAGTACAGTTAAATGAGCGCGTCCTAAATCAGTATCAAATTCGACCACGGCATGCCATTGTCGAGATTTCAATTCTGCTTGTACGGCTTTCATTGCCTCAACAACTACACTGCCAATAAAAGTATGTACTTTTTCTTTATTAGGGTAATTAACCATAGCAGCTAAACGGCGTTTCCAATGGGATAGATCAATATTACGACCATTGAGTGAATGTGCTTGTAGACTGGTATCGCGATGGCCTTCAATTCTTAAAGCCCGCCAAAGCCCAGCGGTGGCAATTAGCATAATAATAGCAAAGGGCAGCGCACTGGCTATGGTCATGGTTTGCAGTGCACTTAAGCCACCTGCCACTAATAAAACAGCAGCCACAGCGCCTTCAAGTACCGCCCAAAACACGCGTTGCCAAGCTGGCGTATTAATATTTCCACCAGAGGCGAGTGAATCAATGACTAAAGAGCCGGAATCAGATGAGGTAACAAAAAAGGTAACTATTAGAATAACCGTGAGTAGCGAAATAAAAAATGAGAGCGGTAACACTTCAAATAATTGAAATAATGCCACGGCATGATTTGCTTGTACATCACCGATTAGTGTGTCAAAGCCTTCATTCATTATTAAATTCAGTGCTGTATCGCCAAACACTGAGAACCATAAAAAAGTAAAAATGGTAGGAACTAACATTACGCCAACAACAAATTGTCTGATGGTTCTGCCGCGGCTAATTTTTGCGATAAACATGCCGACAAACGGCGCCCACGCAATCGTCCAGCCAAATATAAATAAAGTCCAGTTACCAATCCAGTCACTGCGGCTATAAGCTTGTAAGTTAAAGGTGCGCTCAACTATGCCACTAAGATAACTACCAGTATTTTGTAAAAACGACTCTAAAATATGAATCGTTGGGCCAATAAAAAATACGAAGGCCATTAATGAAACGGCTAAGGTCATATTCACTATTGATAAACGTTTTACCCCTTTATCCATTCCGGCAACTACAGAGAGCGTTGCTGCGGCGGTAATAATAGCGATTGCTGAGATTTGTACTGTGGTATTAATAGGAATATCGGGCCATAAGTAGTGTAGCCCCGCATTAATTTGAGTCACCGAAAGTCCGAGCGTGGTCGCAATACCAAACAAGGTGCCTAGTATGGCAAATACATCAACGGTATGGCCTATAGGGCCATATATTTTATCACCAATAAGTGGATACAAGGCAGAGCGAATAGACAATGGCAGACCATGACGAAAGGCAAAATAAGCCAGCACTAAACCAACAATTCCATAGATAGCCCAAATATGGAATCCCCAATGAAAAAAGGCAATTTGCATTGCTTGCTTGGCGGCATCCACAGTTTCAGCGGCGCCTGATGGCGGAGATGCATAATGCAGTACCGGTTCGGCTACACCAAAATAAAGTAACGCCACGCCGTAACCGGCAGAAAACAGCATGGCAAACCATTCACCAAAGCTATATTGTGGCTGAGCGTGATCAGGGCCTAGCTTGATGTTTCCCCAACTTGAGGCGGCAACACACACGATAAAAACCAAGAAAATAGCGACTGATAACATATAAAACCAGCCAAAGGTTTCTGTTATCCACTTGAGGGCGACACTGAATGCCTGACCAGCGAGTTCAGGGTTACTACTTGTACCAATCACCAAAAGTAGAATAATAAATACTGCAGGTAAAAATACAGGTAGCAAAATAGTTGAGCGTAAAGCAGTTTTTGTCATATTAGTCCTTAATATTAATTGCTAACTTTCAAGTATGCCTGACCACCTTATTATATATTTCGTTTATTGGCTAATTCAGTTGCTTGTTTTATATACCAATATTATTGGTAACAGAGTGAATATAAGTTAACGATAAGAGTTAGCAAATTGATAACCATACCTTTTTAATTTAGAGTCCGTGACAAGCAGCTTTGTATTGATTTCATCGGTGTTTAACTTAGCTCTGCTGAACGCTTATGAATTTAAGCTATAAACTTTTCTCCCAATTACATTGCTTTACTAGACTAAACCAAGGGCTAGTGAACTCTTTAGCTGTAATGGGGTCGAGAAGGGTTAAAGTAACATCAAGCTTTTTAGCCAGATAATGTGCTACTAGCTGTTTCATTTTATCGCTTTCTAATTGCTCATATGCTGCTTGCAGCTGATGTTTATCTTTTTGACTTATAAACTCACCAGTTAAGTTTTTGTAGCCTAGTTCAAGCCAAAGTAGCTGTGCTTGTTTAGCCTCGTTGGGGAATGCATGAGTTAACGTTGCCGTTGGAGTGTAGAGGCGTTCATAGTTAACCTGATGTTCTTGAATTAAAAAGATCATTAATAAATTCAGCCCAGTCGAAATCTGTCCTGCACGTTTATCAAGATTTTGATTAAGGCTTAATGCACTTCTAAAGTAGCGTTCAGCGTCAGTAACATTCCCTTCATCAAGCGCTAAGTAGCCTAAATTACTTTTTATAAGTGCTGTTACATTAGGAAGCTTTAATTGTGTGGTGAGCTCAAGGCTATCGGTATATAAGGCGCGAGCTTTTGCAAAGTCATTTTGCGAGCGAGCAACCAGCGCCATACTGTTAGTAAGGGTGAGTCGTTGGCGATCGCTGTGCGCATATTTATAAGCACATTTAAATGAGAGCTGGGCATCGTCTAAATATTCAGCATGGCGCAGCCATATGCCCAAGGCACTCATAATGGGGGTTAATTTTTGCTTGAAATAGTCAGCTTGATGATGCTGAAATATAGCGTCAATCGATTTATAAAGCCGATCGTAATGGCTGGTGGGGACGGCTGTGCGGGCATAAAGCAAATGCCAACGAATAAATAACGCAGCAGGAGCCTTATCTAGCTCTTTGAGGTTCTCAAGAATAATTATTGATTGTGCAGGATTAACAACAAGATAATCTTCGGCTTCGTTAAGTTTAGCTTCAAACGTTGTAAAATCATTAGCCATAGCCTGCGTTGAACCTACTAACACCAACCAACCTATAACGAAAAGGCGCAACAACTTATCCCCAACAATCGAATCATTCAGCTATTCACTATAGATGCAGGTATCTAACAAAGCAACGCCATTAAAAGGTACAAGTGTTGAGCAAAGGTATTATAAAATCACTAAAAAAGCCCTAAACCTATATAAGCTCAGGGCTTTTTCTACATATAATTAATTCTAGCGAATACACTTAACTTTAATGTATCGTTGGATTTCGTTTTACTCAACCTAACCTACGTTTAACATCAACTTATTCAGTGCTTACAGCTAAAAACTGCTCTTTAATCATCAATTGAGCGAAGCAGGGCGTTAATACCTACTTTTTCACGGGTTTGTTGATCAACTTTTTTCACAATAATCGCAGCGTACAAACTATGCGTGCCATCTTTTGAAGGCAGTGCACCCGGAACCACAACGGCACCGGCTGGTACGCGACCATAATGAATTTCACCGGTTTCACGGTCGTAAATACGGGTACTTTGGCTAATGTAAACACCCATTGAAATAACCGCACCTTCTTCAACAATAACCCCTTCAACAATTTCTGAACGAGCGCCAATAAAACAGTTGTCTTCAATGATGGTAGGATTTGCTTGTAACGGCTCTAAAACGCCACCTATGCCCACACCGCCTGATAAGTGTACGTTCTTACCAATTTGAGCACATGAGCCCACCGTGGCCCATGTATCAACCATAGTGCCTTCATCAACGTAGGCGCCAATGTTTACATACGATGGCATTAGCACAACATTTTTCCCTACAAAGCTGCCTTTACGGGCTACGGCGTTTGGTACTACGCGCATGCCGCCTTGTTGAAACTGTTCTGGTGTGTAGTCGCTAAATTTAAGCGGTACTTTGTCGTAAAATTGATTTACGCCATCATTCATTGGCTGGTTTTCACGAATTCTAAATGAAAGTAGCACGGCTTTTTTAAGCCATTGATGAACAACCCATTCGCCAGAAATTTTTTCTGCAACACGCGCTGCGCCACTATCTAGTAGCTCAAGTGCATCAATAATTGCTTGTTTAACATCGCTTGATACGGTTGCTGGGCTAATACTGTCGCGGTTATCCCACGCATTTTCAATCATGGTTTTTAAATCTGACATAGTGTCCTCTTATTCAATTTCGGCGTTGAGTTTTTTACGTAATGCCTGATGAATTTTTGCTTGCTCTTCATCAGTCAGCGCTTGATATTCGTTATTAGATACCACAAAGAAATCTTCTGCGCGCTCGCCTACCGTGGTAATGCGTGCGGCATGTATGTGGAGTAAGTAAGCTTGAAAAACCTCGGCTATTTTAGTTAATAGTCCAGGTATATCAACCGCTTGAATTTCTATTAAACTACGATCCTTACGAGGGTGCGGGCGTAGTACAATTTTAGGCTTAATATTAAAATCTTTAAAACGTTGTGAACGGCTCTTTTTGAAGCGTATTTTTTTACGCGGATCATTCAATGCTTGCTCTAATCCGCGTTTAATAGATTGTGCACGGCTACTGGCAATTGGGTCGCCATTAACTTCTAAAATAACGAAGTTAAATAGTACGTAGCCATCTTTGGTGGTGAGTACTTGGGCATGTTGAATTTGTGCTTTTTTAGAGCCAATAACACTGACTAATCGAGCGAATAACGCACCTGAGTAAGGACTGTAAGCAAATACTTGAGTACCGCCATGCATTGCCTTATTAGAGACAATAACACTGGGTAGACTCAAGTCGGTGCATTTGAGCAAGTGCTCTGTATGCCACGAAATTTGTTGTTCACTAAAGGCGGTAAAGTAATTAGCCTTAAAGCGACTCCAAATTAAGTCAATTTGATCTTCATGGTAATGCATATTAATCAAGCGCTGCTTCGCTTGATGCTTTTTATCTCGAATTTGGTCGCGTTGATCCATTGGGTTTTCAAGCCCAAGGCGCAAAGCACGTTGTGTATGCAAGTAAAGTTCACGTAGTAGCGTGTTTTTCCAGTCATTCCACAAGTTGTCATTGGTGGCACGTATATCGGCGACCGTTAAACAATAGAGATAATCGAGCTGGCGCTCTGTTTTTACGCGCGATGCAAAATCTTTTATTACATCTGGGTCGTTTATGTCTTTACGCTGCGCCGTTACCGACATAAGCAAGTGGTTGCCAACAAGCCAAGAAATTAACTTACCATCGGATGATGCAAAGCCATGCAATTTAGAAAAGGCAATGGCATCAACAGCGCCCAGTTCAGAGTGATCGCCACCACGGCCCTTAGCAATATCGTGGAAAATACCGGCTAAATACAGCAGCTCAGGTTTATCCATGCGCGTGACAATTTCGCTGCAAATTGGGAATTCGCTAATTCCTGTTTTATCAAAATACTGATAAATATTATTGATTAGCTTGTGGGTATGTTCATCAACTGTGTAGGCGTGAAATAAATCAAATTGCATTTGCCCAAAGATATTTCGCCACTGCGGCAAATAGGCGGCAATCATGCCATGTTTGTGCATCAGCGTAAAAGCACGCCCCATACCATTAGGATGCTTTATAATGCGTAAAAAAGCTTCTCGGCAGGCCGCGTAGTCTTGTAGATCGCCTAATAAACGACGGCGAACCTGACGAATAGTGCGAATAGTGCTTGGGTATATATGGGTAATTTCTGGGTGGTCAGCAATATGCTCAAACAACACAAAAAGTTGGTCGCGCCTAAAGAATACTGACGGACTTTTAACCCGAATTTGATGGCCAACGCGCTCAAAGTTGCGATCGAGTTCTTCAACGGTCGCTTGGCTGCTGTCTGGCGAAATACTTTGCTCAAAGTACGAAAGCAACATTTGGTTAAGCTCACGTACTCGGCTCATGATTCTGAATAAACGCTTCATCATGCGTTCAACCGAGGCTTTACCATCACTACCAAAACCTAAAATTTCTGCAGCTTGGGGTTGGTGATCAAACAATAAGCGATTTTCTGAACGTCCTGCGGCTAAATGCAGTGCAAAGCGGATGTTCCATAAATTTTCAAGACACTCTAACAGCTCTTGATATTCCTCATGGGTCAGGTAGCCGTGGCTAATTAGCTCTTGCAGAGTTTCGGCCCTAAAGTGCTTTTTAGCGACCCAAATAATAGTTTGCAGGTCGCGAAGACCCCCTGGATTTTCTTTTATATTTGGTTCTAAATTGTAGGCAGTACCGTGGCACTTTCTGTGACGCAAGTTTTGTTCTTGTACTTTTGCGACAAAAAATTCACCTGAGCCCCACACCGGCGTTTCAATAATATGGTTTTTGAGTTTTTCAAACTCAATATGATTGCCAAAAATAAGACGGCTTTCTAATAAGCTGGTGGCAAAGGTAACGTCTTCACGTTTTTGATCTATGGCTTGTTCAATAGTACGAACACTATGACCTATCTCGAGATTAAGATCCCATAACATAGTAACGAATTGGCCGATTTTTTCGCAAATATCATCATTAGGCTGTTTCGTAACAAGTAATAAAAAGTCTATATCAGAGTAGGGGTGTAGCTCGCCACGACCATAACCACCTACTGCAATTAAAGCCAAGTCTGGTTCGTGAGCTAAATCATAAACCTGAAAAAGTTTGATTAGCAGCCGGTCAATAAATTCTGCACGGGCATTAATTAATTTACCAACAGGTTGTTTTGAGAATTCATTATGCAACCATTTATAGAAATAGGCGGAGCAATCACGGTAATCGCTTAATTGCTCAGCATCATTGAGCAACTTTTTTACTTTGTTAGGTAATGCCACTTAGGCTGGCTCCTATATGGACTGCATTGTAAGTTGAAATTTATTTTTATAATATATTTGCTGTAAGGGCAATAAGTTATGTTACCCCCTTACAGCAAACCACTTAAGCGATATACAGGCAAAGCCTGTTACTACCGCGATTAAGTGCGCACTTAATTAGTGCTCGATAATTCTATCGATTGTATCATCTGATCGTAGTGTTAAAATTTCAACACCATTTTCAGTTACAAGTAAGGTGTGTTCCCATTGAGCGGATAAACTACGGTCTTTTGTTACCACAGTCCAGTCGTCTTTAAGTAATTTACATTGGCGTTTGCCCGCATTTACCATAGGTTCGATGGTTAAACACATACCTGCTTTTAATGTTTCGCCAGTACCTGCTTTACCGTAATGCATTACCTGTGGTTCTTCATGGAACTCGCTGCCGATACCATGGCCGCAGTATTCACGGACGATAGAGTAGTTAAAGCTCTCTGCATATTTTTGAATAGCGGCACCAATATCACCAAGGCGAACACCCGGTTTTACCATTTTAATGGCAAGGTATAGACTTTCTTGAGTAACTTCTGCAAGGCGTTTACCCTGAATATTAGGCGTGCCTACATGAAACATCTTTGATGTGTCACCGTGGTAACCATCTTTGATAACGGTGATGTCAATATTTACACTGTCACCTTCTTTTAATGCTTTGTCGTTCGGAATACCGTGACAAATTACATGGTTTACTGAGGTACAAATTGATTTTGGAAAACCATGATAATTAAGAGGAGCAGGAACGGCATCTTGCACATTAACAATATAATCATGACAAATTGTATTTAGCTCATCGGTGGTGATACCTGGTACCACATGTGGTTCGATCATTTCTAGCACATCAGCAGCCAAACGGCCGGCTACACGCATTTTCTCGATTTCTTCAGGGGTCTTAATCACAGCGCTCATTGAGGCTCCAAAGTTGCGTTTTTAGATGATTATCGTCGCACAATTTTTGCACGAGACGTTGAGTATTTATTTTTAATATGGTATAAAGCGCGCCGTCTTTTTACAAATAAATTCTTAAATGATTTTTTGTATTTAAGGCAAACACAATTTTATTTTAACACACACACGTATCGTCACATACACTTGGGTGCATTTCAGTTTCATTTAACTGCGGTGTTGGTGCTATGGGATATGTGGAGGCCTAACCCTAAACAACTTAGAGGATTTACAAAATGGCAAACGTTTCAATGCGCGATATGCTTCAAGCTGGTGTTCACTTCGGTCACCAAGCACGTTACTGGAACCCTAAGATGAAGCCTTTCATCTTCGGCGCACGTAACCGTGTACATATCATCAACCTTGAGCAAACTGTACCAATGTTCAACACTGCACTTAAGTTTTTATCTGGTGCTGCTGCAAACAAAGGTAAAGTTCTTTTCGTTGGTACTAAGCGCGCAGCAAGCGAAGCAGTGAAAGAAGCTGCTTTACAAAGCGATCAATTCTTCGTTAACCACCGTTGGTTAGGCGGCATGTTGACTAACTGGAAAACAGTTCGTCAATCAATCAAGCGTCTTAAAGACCTTGAAGCTCAAAGCCAAGACGGAACTTTCGAGAAGTTAACTAAGAAAGAAGCGTTAATGCTTACTCGTGAAATGGAAAAGCTTGAAAAGAGCCTTGGTGGTATTAAAAACATGGGTGGCCTTCCAGACGCTATCTTTGTAATCGATGCTGACCACGAGCACATTGCTATCCGTGAAGCTAACAACCTAGGTATCCCAGTTGTTGCAATCGTTGATACTAACTCTAACCCAGACGGTGTTGATTACATCGTACCTGGTAACGATGATGCTATCCGTGCAATCAACCTTTACACTAGTGCTGTTGCAGCTGCGATCACTGAAGGCCGTGAGAGTAACATCGTTGCTCAAGCTGAAAAAGATGACTTCGTAGAAGCTGAGTAATTAGCTGTCATCAAGTCTTCATCTTTTAAAGGTGAAGACTTGCTATTCTTGTGGAGCGGGTAACCCGCTTATCTAAACCTGATTTCAGATTTGAGGATTTACTAATGGCTGTAACTACTGCCCTAGTTAAAGAATTACGCGAGCGTACTGGCGCTGGCATGATGGATTGTAAAAAAGCGTTAACTGAAACTGATGGTGACATCGAGTTAGCGATTGAAAACATGCGTAAGAGCGGTGCTGCAAAGGCTGCTAAGAAAGCAGGTAACATCGCTGCTGAAGGTACTATTATCATCAAGCAAAACGCGGGTGTTGCAGTACTTGTAGAAGTTAACTGTCAAACTGACTTCGTTGCTAAAGATGCAAGCTTCCTAGCATTTGCTAACAAAGTTGCAGATGCTGCTATCGCTGACACTACATCTATCGAAGACTTACAAGCTAAGTTCGAAGAAGACCGTGTTGAGCTAGTAACTAAAATTGGTGAAAACATCAATGTACGTCGTCTTCAGTACATCACTGGTGAACAACTAGTTGAGTACCGTCACGGCGAGCGTATTGGTGTTGTTGTTGCTGGTGTTGCTGATGAAGAAACACTTAAGCACGTTGCAATGCACGTTGCTGCTTCAAACCCAGATTACCTAACGCCAGATGACGTACCTGCTGATGTTGTTGAAAAAGAAAAGCAAGTACAAATCGATATTGCGATGAATGAAGGCAAGCCTGCTGAAATCGCTGAGAAGATGGTTGTTGGTCGTATGAAGAAATTTACTGGTGAGGTTTCTCTTACTGGTCAAGCTTTCATCATGGAACCGAAAAAATCTGTTGGCGAAATTCTTAAAGAGAAAAACGCAACAGTTACTGGCTTTGTACGTATGGAAGTTGGTGCAGGTATCGAGAAGAAAGAAGAAGATTTTGCTGCTGAAGTTGCTGCTCAAATTGCAGCTGCTAAAGGTCAGTAAGACATACTATTTGTGATGCAAAAGGAAAATACATGCAATTAAAGTACTATTTGCTTTTGCGTCACGCTTAGAAATTCTTTAAAATAACCGCGCTTTTATGTTTAACATAAGCGCGGTTATTTTTTATCCATAATTCAATAAAAGTTGGCCCCAAAACTATGACTATCAATCGCAAACCTATTTTTAGACGTGTTCTTCTCAAATTAAGTGGTGAAGCTTTAATGGGAGACGAAGGCTTCGGCATCGATCCTAAAGTTTTAGACCGTATGGCACAGGAAATTAAAGAGCTCGTAGAACTCGACGTAGAAGTGGGTTTAGTTATTGGTGGCGGCAACTTTTTACGCGGTGGCTCATTAGCCGAAGCGGGCATGAATCGCGTTGTCGGTGACCATATGGGGATGCTTGCAACTGTAATGAACGGCCTAGCTATGCGTGATGCGCTACACCGTGCGTTTGTAAATTGTCGCTTAATGTCAGCTATCCCATTAAATGGTGTGTGTGATGCGTATAACTGGGCTGAAGCAATTAGCTTGTTGAAAACAGGTCGCGTTGTTATTTTTGCCGCTGGTACGGGTAACCCGTTCTTCACTACTGACTCTGCAGCGTGTTTACGTGGCATTGAGATTGAAGCTGATACGGTAATCAAAGCGACTAAAGTGGACGGTGTATTTAGTGATGATCCGGTTAAAAACCCTGAAGCGACACTTTACCGTCACTTAAGCTACAATGAAATTATTGATAAAGAATTAAAAGTAATGGATTTAGCGGCATTTACTCTTGCTCGCGATCATAATATGCCATTGAGCGTATTTAATATGAATAAATCAGGCGCATTAAAACGCGTAATAATGGGTGAAGAAGAAGGAACTCTTATTTCTTCACAAGCCTCAGATGAAGTAAGTAAATAGATTAGGATTAAACCGTGATTAACGATATTCAAAAAGATGCGCAAGCGCGCATGCAAAAAAGTGTAGCAGCACTTGGTAGTCAATTATCTAAAATTCGTACTGGCCGTGCTCATCCTGCAATTTTAGACGGCATCATGGTGTCGTACTACGGCGCACCAACGCCTTTAAATCAAGTTGCAAATGTAACAATTGAAGATTCACGTACACTGGCTATTGGTGTATTTGATAAATCTTTAGCGCAAGCGGTTGAAAAAGCGATTATGGCTTCTGACCTTGGTTTAAACCCAATGTCTGCAGGTACGGTAATTCGTGTACCACTTCCTCCATTGACTGAAGAACGTCGTAAAGATTTAATTAAAATCGTACGTGGTGAAGTAGAAGGCGGCCGTGTTGCTATTCGTAATATTCGTCGTGATGCAAATGGCGATATTAAAAACTTATTAAAAGATAAAGACATCTCTGAAGACGAAGCTCGTCAAGCTGAAGATGCAATTCAAAAAATCACTGATAAGTTTATTAAAGAAATGGATACGCAACTAACGGCAAAAGAAGCTGAGTTGATGGAAATCTAATAACTGTTCTAGACCCAAGTAAACAGCTTTAATTAAATAATTAAGCCGCTTTTCACAAGTATTCGCAGTTTACTATAATTGTGTGATTTTAAAGGGTAACAGAATATGTTTACTCTTTGCTAGTGGCTCGATTGTCAGTAAATACAAGGTTGTTGGCTGTATATTTATCTGCTTAAAGTAGATTTATTATCACGGGTACAGGTTAAATTTATTAGTTTTGAAACGCCGTCTGGGGTATACTAGGCGGCGTTTTTTTATGGAATACACAAAATTTATGGTTCTAGACGCTGATACAATTTCACAGCAATGTTTGCCTAAACATGTTGCTATCATCATGGATGGGAACGGGCGTTGGGCACAAGCTAGAAATAGGCCTCGTGTATATGGGCATAAAAAAGGCGTGGATGCAGTTCGTCAATCTGTGCAGTTTTGTACTAAATTAGGGATACAATCGTTAACCTTATTTGCTTTTAGTAGTGAAAACTGGCGCCGCCCTGAAGACGAAGTAAATACATTAATGGAGCTTTTTTTATTTGTACTAAGTAAAGAAGTTAAAAAGCTGCATAAAAATAACGTAAAACTAACCATCATTGGAGATTTATCTCGATTCTCTGAAAGCTTGCGCGCTAAAGTACATACTGCGCAAGAACTAACAGCGAATAACACCGGCCTGCATTTAAATGTAGCGGCAAATTACGGTGGTCGTTGGGATATGACCCATGCTGCTAAGCAGGTTGCTTTACAAGTAGCAAATGGGGAAATTGATCCCGCAGACATTACAGAAGAACATATTGCACAGCACATGAGTATGGCAGATCAGGCTCAGCCAGATTTACTGATCCGTACTGGTGGCGATGTCAGAATTAGTAATTTTTTACTTTGGCAGGCAGCCTACGCTGAACTTTATTTTACCAATACACTTTGGCCTGACTTTAACGAAGCTGCTTTTGCAGAGGCCATTGCATGTTACGTTGCCAGAGAGCGACGTTTTGGTTGCACGGGCGAACAAATAAAACAATTACTCGCTCAAACCTAAAATAGATTAAGGGTCATCATTTTGTTAAAACAACGTATTTTAACCTCACTAGTGCTAGCGCCATTAGCACTGGCTTTGGTTTTTTACACCCCACTAACGTTATTTAGTTATTTTGCGGGTGCTATTGTATTAATGGGCGCGTGGGAATGGTCTGCTTTTATGGGACTATGCGATAAACTAAAACGCGGTGCGTTTGTATTATTAGTGGCTGTATTACTTGGTTTACTTAATTTACATTGGCCTATAGAAACCCTATGGCAAGATGGTCAGCTTGTTGGCGATGCTAATTACCTATTTACCTTATCGTTTTCATGGTGGCTAGTTGCAAGTTATTTAGTGTGGCGTTATCCCGCGATGGCTAAAGGCTGGAATGAAGGACTGGTGATGCGCGGTATTGCAGGTTTACTGACATTGGTTCCATTATGGCTTGCGCTTAATACACTGCGTAGTGCGCAATATACAGAATCAACACACTATGGTTCTATGCTGATTTTAGTGGTGCTAGGTATTGTATGGAGTGCCGATATTGGCGCTTACTTTACCGGTAAAAGTTTCGGTAAACATAAGTTAATGCCTAAAGTTAGTCCAAATAAAACCATAGAAGGCCTCGCTGGTGGCGTGGTTGCTGCGGTGTTATTTGTATTGGCTTTTTGTTATTACACCAACGTTGATACTTCTGTATGGCCTATTTATGCAGTAATGACGGCATTTATTGCTTTATTCTCTGCGGTAGGTGATTTACTAGAGAGTATGTTTAAGCGCGAAGCGGGTCTTAAAGATAGCGGCAGTTGCCTACCTGGGCACGGCGGTATTTTAGACCGTATTGATAGCTTAACTGCAGCAGCGCCGATGTTTGTTATTTGCTTTGCCTGGACACTGAGTTTATGAGTGCAGTGCAACAACTGGTTATTTTGGGTGCGACGGGGTCGATAGGTCTTAGCACGTTAGATGTTGTTGCAAGAAATCAACAGCAGTTCAAGGTGTTCGCATTAGCCGCTGGGCAAAATGCAAAAAAAATGGCTGAGTTGTGTCTTGCTCATCAACCTCGTTATGCTGTTATGGCTTCAGAGCAAGCCGCTAAGCAGCTTTGTGAACTTTTAAAAGGCATGAGTAAAACACAAGTAATGCATGGCGAGAAAGCTATGAGTGAGCTTTGTGCGCATGTTGATGTTGATACTGTGATGTCAGCAATTGTTGGTGCGGCTGGATTACTACCCACTTTGAGCGCAGTCGAAGCGGGTAAAAAAGTGCTGCTGGCAAACAAAGAGTCATTGGTGATGTCGGGTCAGTTGTTTATTGATAAAGTGAAACAACACCAAGCAACTTTATTACCCATCGACAGCGAACATAATGCTATTTTTCAGTGTTTACCTAGTGCGTTACAAAACACCCAAGGACAAGCACGGCTTGAGCAGCATGGTGTTAGTAAAATTTTATTAACTGGCTCTGGAGGGCCGTTTTTAAACCGTGACATTAATACGCTTGCTAGTGTTAGCGTCAGTGAAGCGGTTGCTCACCCTAATTGGTCAATGGGACAAAAAATATCGGTAGATTCAGCCACGATGATGAACAAAGGTTTAGAGTTTATTGAGGCTAAATGGTTATTTAACTGTGATGCCAGCGATATTGATGTGGTGATTCATCCACAAAGTATTATCCATTCTATGGTGCAATACCAAGATGGCTCTATTTTAGCGCAAATGGGAAACCCCGATATGCGCACCCCAATAGCGCATGCACTTGCTTTTCCACAGCGAATTGATGCGGGAGTTAAACCGCTAAACTTTTCTGATATTTGTGATTTTTCGTTCACCAAACCTGATTTCTCGCGTTACCCTAATTTAAAACTGGCCATTGCCGCCTGTGATGCAGGGCAGGGTGCAACCACGACGGTAAATGCGGCCAATGAAATGGCTGTAAATGCATTTTTACAAGGTCAAATTAGTTTTACTGATATTTATAAAGTGAATGCGCAAACGTTAGAGGCTGCAAAGTTTACCAATGTGCAAACGCTTGATGAAATTTTAGAGTGTGATCGTTTGGCACGCATGAGCGCGACGCAGTTTATAACAAAAGTGGTGCATTAAAATGTTCGATTTTTTTTGGAATTTAGGTTCGTTTATACTCGCGCTCGGTATTTTAGTGACCGTTCACGAATATGGTCATTTTTGGGTGGCACGTAAGGCGGGTGTTAAAGTACTGCGCTTTTCAATTGGTTTTGGTAAACCCTTATTAAAATGGCACGACAAGTACAATACTGAGTATGTAATTGCAGCAATCCCACTCGGTGGTTACGTAAAAATGTTAGATGAGCGTGTTGATGAAGTACCAGCCAATCAGCGTCATTTATCGTTTAATGCTAAATCTGTTCAAGCGCGAATAGCCATTGTGGCAGCAGGGCCCATGGCGAACTTTTTATTCGCTATTTTTGCTCTAGCTGTCATGTATATGGTGGGTGTACAAACTATAAAACCGGTTGTAGGCAATGTGGTTGAAGGCAGCCGAGCAGAGCAAGCGGGCATTATGCCTACTCAGCAAATAATTAAAATTGGTGATGACGACATTGCTAATTGGCAAGATGCGACTTTTTCTTTGATGTCGCACTTAGGTGATAAAAGTGTTGCTGTTACTTTACGCAACGAAAATTATCAACAAACGACGCAAACTCTCAATTTGGATGGTTGGAAGCTTGATCAGCAAGATGTACCGCCATTAAGTTCGTTGGGGATTGTGCCGTTTCGCCCTCAAGCGACACTTACAATCGCGGCGATTACTAAAGACTCTGCTGCCGAACAGGCAAATTTACAGGTTAGCGACGTTATTTTAGCTGTAAACGGCGAAACAATGAGCAGTTGGCAGCAATTAGTTAATCTTATTACGCAATCGGCTAACAAATCCTTACAATTTAGTGTAAAAAGACAAGATAGTATAAAAATAATAACAGTCACTCCGAAGAGTCGCGTAGTCAGTAATGGTGTTGAACAAGGCTTTTTAGGGGTTGCTCCGGTTGTAGAGCAGTGGCCTGATGATTTTGTTGAGACTAGACATTATGGGCCACTAGATAGTATTGTGCTGGGCACAAAAGAAACATGGCGTTTAATTACGCTGAGTTTCGACATGATAGGTAACTTAATTACTGGTCAAGTGTCAGTGAAAAATTTAAGTGGGCCCGTCGGCATTGCAGTCGGCGCAGGCACAAGTGTTAGTTACGGATTAGTCGCATTTTTAAGCTTTTTAGCTTTGATCAGCGTTAATTTGGGAGTATTTAATTTACTTCCTCTGCCAGTGCTTGATGGTGGGCACTTAATGTATTACATAATTGAACTTTTTCGTAAAAAGCCGGTCTCTGAAAAGACACAAGAGTTTGGTTTTAAAGTGGGAGCCTTGCTACTCATTTTTCTAACATGTTTCGCTTTGTTCAATGATGTATCGCGCTTGTAGTTGTTTAAGCGTGGTAACGACAAATTAGAACACGATTGTAAAGCTCGTAACTATTTAGTTTACGATGCTAAGCGGTAATACAGTTGTAAAGGATAAAGATAATAAAATGGCTATAAAAAAACATTTGGTAGTTTCAAGTTTATTGGGTGCAAGTTTTGCAGCCCTAGGCCAAAACTCCTTTATTGTTGAAGATTTAAAAGTTGAAGGACTGCAACGTGTCGCACTTGGTGCTGCATTAACGCATATTCCTATTAACGTGGGCGACAATGTTGATGAATACACAATTTCAAAAACAATTAAGTCACTTTATCGCTCAGGTCACTTTGACAATATAAAAGCGTTGCGTGATGGCAATAACGTTATTTTTAAAGTAACAGAACGCCCAACAATTAGCTTTATTGAATTTGAAGGCAATAAAGACATAAAAGATGAGCAGTTAAACCAGTCGCTTGATCAACAAGATATTCGCCAAGGCGAGCCGCTGGATAAAACGGTTATCGATAACATTGAAAAAGGCTTAGTTGAGTTTTTCCACAGCATTGGTAAATACAATGCAAAAGTAGACATAAGCGTCACTAAACTGCCGCGTAACCGAGTTAAATTGAGACTCGAGTTTGATGAGGGCGATGCAGCCTCTATTCGTCAAATCAACTTAGTAGGTAATGAGCTTTTTTCAAACGAAGAGCTACTACAGCTTGCTGAGTCGCAACAAGATTTACCTTGGTGGCAGTTTATGGGTAGCGATCGCTATCAAAAGCAAACTATTGAAGGTGATTTAGAAAAAATTCGTAGTTTTTATTTAGACCGTGGTTATTTACGTTTTAATATTGACTCAACGCAAGTATCAGTTAGTCCTGAACGTGAATCGGTTTATGTAACGGCCAATATTACCGAAGGCGTTAAATACAAAGTAAAAGGCTTTGATTTCATCGGTGATTTACTCGGTCGAGAAGAGCTAATCAAAAGTGTTATCCCGCTTCGCACCGGCGAGCTTTACAACGGCTCTGTGGTGACTTCTTCAGAAGAGTTTATAAAAAGCTACTTAGCTCGTTTTGGTTATGCCAATGCTGAAGTACGCACCATTCCAGAAATTGATGACGAAAACCAAGAAGTACAACTGACTTTATCGGTTGACCCGGGTAAACGTGTTTATGTGCGTCGAATTATTGTTGGTGGTAACCAAAATACAGCCGATGAAGTAGTGCGTCGAGAAATGACACAGCTTGAAGGGGCATGGCTATCTAACCAAAATTTAGAGCGTTCTAAGTTACAAATTCAACGCTTACCTTATATGGAAACGGTTGACTTTAATGTGGTGCCTGTCCCTGGTGTGGATGATCAAGTTGATGTTGACTTTACTGTTAAAGAGCAATCAGCAGGTAGCTTTAATGCGGGTCTTGCTTATGGTTCGTACTTAGGCCTGCAATTTAATATTGGCGTGACCGAATCTAACTTTTTAGGTACGGGTAATCAAATTGGTTTTAACATTAATACCTCGCGTGGTTCTGAGCGTGTTAGTGTGTCGTACACAGATCCTTACTTTACGCCAGATGGTGTATCGCAAGGCAGCAGTATCTTTTATAGTAACTACGATGCTAGCCAGTTTAGCTTGATTGACTATAAGTCAAAAAGTTACGGCTTAGGCACTAATATTGGTTTTCCAATTGATGCTATAAACCGTGTTAACTTTGGGGCTCGTTGGATAGAAGAAGAGCTATCTGATATTGCTGAATATGAGCAAACTCGTGTACTACGTGAAACCTTCTTAGATCCAGAGAACCCTGATGCGGGCTTTGAGTTTACTAAATATGAGTTAAGTGTAGGTTGGTCTCGCATCACAGTTAACCGTGGTTTATTCCCAACGGCTGGTTCTAGACAAACATTAAACCTGACAGCCACAACGCCGAATTCAGATTTAAAATACTTTAAGTTAAATTACGACTCACGTTTTTACTGGCCGATTTCAAACGATCACCGTTGGGTGTTCTCAACGCGTGCGGCATTAGGCTATGGAAACGGCTATGGCTCTACTAACGGGTATGAACAGACCTTACCATTTCAAGAGTATTTCCGTATTACAGAGATGGAGTTACGCGGCTTTGATAGAAACACTATCTTACCGCGTGCGGTAGCAAGAGCACCGCAATCTATACCAGGCACGCCATCGGGCGATGGTACAACCACAGGCAATATAGGCGGTGCCTCAGAGTTTGATGTGCTAATACCACAAGGCCGTATCGGTGGTAATGCGAAAGCCGTTGCAGGTATGGAGCTTATTGTCCCTACACCATTCTTAGATGAAGAAAATACCAGTTCAGTACGTACTAGTTTCTTTGTTGATGCAGCCAACGTCTGGGATACCGAGTTTAACGTTGACCGTTATCAAAACTTGGGGATCGATGAGCGTGCAAAATTAGATGACTACTCAGACCCAATGCGCTTTAGGGTTGCAACCGGTTTATCATTACAATGGATCTCACCTATGGGTCCTATGCTGATCAGCTTTGCGTATCCGTTGCAAAAAGAAGAAGATGACGATACCAAGACCATCAGTTTTAATATTAGTAACACTTTCTAAAGGAGTTTTTTATGAAAAAATTATTCAAATCAACAGCAGTTGCGATTTTAGCTACACTTATGATGGGAACATCAGTTAATGCTTTTGCTCATAAAGTTGGTATTGTAGATATGCAAGAAATTTACAAGCAGCTTCCACAAATGGCCAAAATTGAGCAGTCTTTACAAACTGAATTTGCTGAGCGTCGTCAAGAGCTTGAAAAGTTACAAGGCGATATTCGTTTTGAAGCAGAAAAGTTTAAGCGTGAAAGCACCACAATGAGTCAAGACCAAAAAGACGCATTACGTGATAAAATTCAGGGTATGCAAAAAAATCTTGCTGAAAAGGGTCGTCCATTAGAGCAGGAAATTAAAGCACGTCAAAATCAAGAGCTGGCTAAAGTTCAGACTTTAATTATTAAAACTATTGAAGAAATTGCCAAAGATGGCGACTTCGACGAAGTTAAAGTAAAAGACACAACTATTTACTTTAACCCTAAAGAAGTAACTGATCTTTCTGAAAAAGTTGTAACAGCTGTAAGTAAGAAATAATTAATCTATGCAAAATTATACGCTTTCGCAAATTGCGGAACTTCTAAGCGCCGAGCTTCAAGGTGATGGCGCTTTAGAAATTAAAAAAATAGCGACACTTGCAAATGCCCATACTGGGCATATTGCATTTTTAGCGAACAAGAAATATCGATCTCAGCTTGAGACAACAAAGGCTAGTGCGGTGATACTCAGCCCTGACGATGCGCCTTACTTTTCAGGCAATAAAATCATCGTTGCCAATCCTTATGTTAGTTACGCCAAGTTAGCTCAATTAATGGATACTACCCCGCGTAGCGCATCTCAAGGTGTGCATCCAAGTGCGGTTATACATGCTAGTGCACAAGTGAGCAAAAGTGCAGCCATTGGTGCTAATGTTGTAGTTGAAGCTGATGCTGTAATTGGTGATAACGCACAAATTGGTCCGAACAGTTTTATTGGTGAACGTGCTAAAATAGGTTCAGGCACCAAACTTTGGCCAAGTGTGAGCATTTATCATGATGTTGAGATTGGCGCAGACTGTTTATTGCAAGCAAACACTGTTATTGGTAGTGATGGTTTTGGTTATGCAAATGAACGTGGTGAGTGGCTTAAAATTCCACAACTAGGCTCTGTGATCATTGGCGATAAAGTAGAAATCGGTGCAAGTACCACCATAGATCGTGGTGCACTCGATGATACTATTATTCATAGTAACGTTATTATTGATAACCAATGTCAGATAGCACACAACGTTGAAGTTCAATCAGGCACGGCTATTGCCGGTTGTACTGTACTTGCAGGCAGTGTCACCATAGGTAAAAATTGCCAGATTGGCGGCATGAGCGCAATTAACGGTCACATGTCTGTGTGTGATGGTGTTATAATTACCGGCATGAGTATGGTGACCAAATCAATCACCGAACCAGGTATTTACTCATCTGGTATGCCTCATACGACTAACAAAGAATGGCGAAAATCAATTGCTCATTTGCGCAACCTTTCAGACATGAAATCACGTCTAAAAGCGCTTGAAGCATTGAATAAGTCATGATCGTTGAACACTAAAAAGGATGCTATTTTGGCAAACGAATTAAATAGCCTTGATATTCAAGAAATTTTAAGTTTATTACCGCACCGTTACCCGATGCTACTAATTGATCGTGTAATCGATTTCACTCCAGGTGAATCGTTGCATGCAATTAAAAATGTATCGATTAATGAACCTATTTTCACTGGCCATTTCCCAAATCAGCCGATTTTTCCTGGTGTGCTAATATTAGAGTCAATGGCGCAAGCAACGGGTCTATTAGGGTTTAAAACGGTTGAAAATCGTAGCGAAAACGAACTTTACCTATTTGCAGCTGTAGACAATGCTCGTTTTAAGCAGCCGGTTGTGCCAGGTGATACTATGCATCTTCATGTTAAGTTTTTAAAAGAGCGTCGTAACATATGGAAATTTGCGGCTGAAGCTAAAGTTGACGGCAAAACAGTGTGTAGCGCCGAAATCATGTGTGCTAGAAGAGAGTTTTAATTGTGATCCATGCTACGGCAATAATCGAACCGGGTGCAAAACTTGGTAACAATGTGTCAGTTGGACCATACAGTTACATCGGTAATGATGTTGTTATTGGTGATGACTGTATTATTGAGTCTCACGTTGTTGTTAAAGGGCCTGCTACTATTGGCTCTGGTAACCATATTTTTCAGTTTGCCTCTGTGGGCGAAGCCTGCCAAGACAAAAAATACAACAACGAGCCAACCAGCTTAATTATTGGCGACAATAATGTGATTCGTGAATGTGCAACTATCCACCGCGGCACAATTCAAGATGAAGGCGTTACTAAAATAGGCAGCAATAATTTGTTTATGGCCTACACTCACGTCGCACACGATGCGGTAATTGGCGATAACGTTATTTTTGCAAATAATGCCAGTGTAGCCGGCCATGTTCATGTTGGTGATTGGGTGATTTTAGCGGGTAACTCCGGTGTGCATCAATTTTGTAAAATTGGTGCGCATGCATTTGTTGGTATGTATTCGGGGGTAAACAAAGACGTACCTCCATTTGTTACCACCATTGGTATGCCAGCAGGCCCTGCAGCAATCAATACTGAAGGCATGAAACGCCGTGGTTTTGAAAGTGATGAAATCATGGCAGTACGCCGCGCTTATAAAGCGTTTTACCGCAAGAGCTTAGGTGTTGATGAAGCGATTGAATTACTTGCTGAAGATGCTGCAAAGTTTCCAGCAGTGCAATTGATGATTGATTTCGTTAAAAGTTCTGAACGCGGTATTGTGCGTTAAAAAATAGCATTTTTAACAAATTAAAAAACCACCTTTGAGTAATCAAGGTGGTTTTTTATTAGCTGATTAATAATTCAGTCTCTACTCAGCCTTGTCCTATTACACTTCCTACACATTTCCCTATAAAGTATAAAGAATGAAACTGATAAAGTTAGTATTGCTTTCAATGCTATTGGTTATTTTAAATGCATGTAGTGCTTTGCCAAGTAATATAAATAATCAACAACGTGATGTTGCAGAGCAAGGTAAAGCATCATTTTATGCTGATAAGTACCACGGCCGAACTACTGCCAGTGGCGAGCGATTTAGCCAACAAGCAGCAACAGCTGCTCACTTAAAACTCCCGTTTGGTACACGGGTAAAAGTTACTAATATTGCTAATAATAAGTCAGTAGTGGTGAGAATTAATGACAGGGGTCCTTATATTCAGGGGCGAATTATAGATCTATCAAAAGCTATGTTTGAAAAAATAGCCGACTCTAGCGCCGGCGTTATTGATGTATCGGTCACCGTTATTGAGAATAAGTAATACTGCTAAGGGCTAAAAGCGGGTTGTTAACGCCACATAGTCAGGGTGTTCATTGAGCAATTTTTGATGTGAACCTTGAGCGATGATTTGTCCACTATCTAACCAGATAACACTATCCATTTGCGATAACAATGCTGGATCATGAGTAATTGTTAATACACTGGCATGCTCTTTTAGCTGTAAAACACTATTCATAACAGCTTGTTTAGAAATATTATCGAGCCCTTCAGTCGGTTCATCGAGTACTAAAATGGCGGGTTTTTGCAGCAGGGCCTGTGCCAAGGCGATACGTCTTGATTGACCTTGAGACACATTTCGCCCGCCGGCACCTAAACGGGTTTTCAGCCCTTGTTTGAGCTCAGAGAACCAACCACCAAGTTCTGCCTGTGTTAATGCTGCTATCATTTGTTGCGAGGTTGCATCGGGAGCTGCATAAGCAAGGTTTTCGCTTAATGTGCCATCGAAAATATGATGCTGCTGCGCTAAAATATTTAATGTTTTTGCACGACACTCATTATTTAACTCATGTAGGTTTATGATTTCTTTGCCGCTTTGTAAGTTTATTGTTCCTTGCTGCAGTGGCCATAAACTACTGAGCAAATTCACTAAGGTAGTTTTACCACTGCCGCTTCTACCAACAATAGCTACTTTTTGCTTCGCGGGGAGCTCAAAACTCACATTATTTAATGCCTGCTTTTGGCCATAGTGATAGCTGACATTATTTAACGACAAAGCCCAGTGCTTACTTAATAGCTCAATATCTGTGGTTGATACATTGTTTGTGCTAAGCGTTTTGTCTTCAAGAATAAAGAGTCGCTCAGCTGCTTTTAGTACATTAGGAAGCTCAATAAAGGCGTTAGGCAGTAACAATACGCTTTCAAAACTGGCAAGCACAAACAGGCTCAACATCGCCAGCTCTACATTGACCATAGCACCGCTAAACACTAGCGGCACAATAGTAACAATGCTGGAAAGCATAGCTAATTGCACTATGAGTAAGCTTAAGCCATCAGCGTTGCCAAGAGCCTTATGACGAATAAATAATTGCTGATTATACTGCTCACTTAACAGATCACACTTAGTGAGTTGTTGGTTTCGAGCTTGATAAATATTTAGTTCTCTAAGGCCCGTAAGGGTGTCTGATAGCTCTGCTCTAAGTTGTGCACTAAGTAAGGTTTCTTGGTGACTATTTTTATCTAATTGCTTACTTAATATTGCCGGTATAATCACCCCAATAATAATAATCCCAACAAAACAAATAAGGGCGACATTTACATTGTAGGCTGACATAAACAGCATAATAATAGGCACAGTCAGTAAAGCTACTAACATCGGCAGCAACACATTTAAATAAAACTTATCTAATGCGTCTACATCGTTTTGCAAGCGATTAACTAAATCGGCACTGCGGCTCATAGCTAAATCAAGGTTATTAAGCTTGCTGAGTGTGGCGAACATGTTTACTCGTATTTCACTTAACAATAAAAATGTGGCGTTGTGAGTAACTAAGCGTTCAGCGTAACGTGAGGCGGTGCGCACAATCGCTAAAAAGCGGATGGTGCCAGCTGGGGTAAAGTAGTTCATATGGACGCCGGCAATTCCTGCGGCTGCCATAGAAGCTAAAAACCAGCCTGAAATAGCGAGTAAGCCTACATTAGCTAGCACCGTGAGTGACGCTAGAAACGTCCCTAAAAGCATCGCTTTATAATGAGGGCGGCACAATTTGAGTAAACGAATAAAATTAGCCATTAGTTACCCCTTGTTTTGCTGTTTTTAGCAGCTTTGCAAATTCGCCAGATTGCTGGCTGAGCGCTTTAAAATCGCCTTGTTGAACGATACAGCCGTTTTCCATAACGATAAGTTGCTTAGCATTTTTTACTGTATTTAAGCGATGTGCGATGGTGATCACCAAGTGGTTTTTTGCATACTCAGCAATTGCGTTTTGAATGAGCTGTTCAGTTTGACTGTCTAAATGAGCGGTTGGCTCATCGAGCATTAGAATAGGGGCGTGTTTTAAAAATGCACGAGCTAATGCTATACGCTGTTTTTGCCCGCCAGATAGCCCTTCACCTTGCTCACCTATTAAGGTGTTAAAGCCATCGGGTAGCTCGTTAATAAATTCCAGCGCACCTGCTTGCTCTGCAGCATGTACAAGTGCTTCATATGAAGCGTCTGGGTTACCTAATTTTATGTTGGCGGCTAGGGTGTCGTAAAATAAGGTTGGCTTTTGTGGGATCCATGCAATGTTTTGTTGTAATTGGCTTATATCCGCTGTCGTCAATGGTTGTTGTCCAATGGATATGTGTTGTATTACTTCTGGGTGAAAACCAAGCATGCAATCAAGTAGGGTGCTCTTACCTGAGCCGCTAGCTCCGACAATGGCTACTAGTCCTGTGCTTGGCAGGATTAAATTAATATTATTTATTCCCTCATTGCTATTAGGGTAACTAAAGTTGAGCTCATGGATGCTTATAGTATTGTTAGCATCAATATTGATATTCGCTATGTGGCTATCATCATTTTCGGGCAGTGGTGCATTTAAAATAATCAACATATCTGCAGCAGCACTAATTCCCTGCAGGCGTGCATGGTAATGGCTGCCTAATTGGCGAAGGGGTAAATAAAATTCAGGTGCTAGTAACAGCACTACAAAGCCAGTAGCAAAATCTAGGGTGCCAAAAAATAATCTAAAGCCAATAATTACCGCTACCAGTGCCACACTAATTGTGGCTAAAAACTCCAGTGCAAAAGAAGATAAAAAAGCAATTTTTAACACGCTTAGAGTTGCATGCCTAAAATCATCGGAAATACGCGCGATTTGTTTGAGTTCTTTGCGTGTGGCATTAAATAGTTTTAGTTGGGTAAGCCCTTGTATGCGGTCAAAAAAGTAGTTGCCTAATACCGCCAGTTGTTGCCAGCGCTTTTGGTTAAGCGCTTCTGCCTTATGACCAACTAGAATCATAAAAAACGGAATAAGTGGTGCGGTTAATAAAAATATCAGTCCCGCTTTATAATCGGTCGGAAATATAACCACTAATATTGCAATAGGAATAAGCGCACTGTAGGCAACCCCAGGTAAGTACTTTGCATAGTAGTCATGCAGTGCTTCTACGCCATTGTGCAGCGTGTTGAGCGTTGCACCTTGGCCATGTTGCTCTATATAACTTGGGCCGAGTTGTGTGAGTTTATCGAGTAAGGTTTGGCGAATAGCCGATTTAATTTTAAGGGTAGCAAATGCGCTCAAGCGCTCACTTAACGCTAAGAAAATGGCGCGCAGTAAAATAATACCCGCTAAAGGCCATAAATAGTGGGTTACTTGGGCTAAACTATGCCCTTCAAACATCACCTCATGAATGGTTTGCGCGAGTAAATAAGCACCTGCAATCATTAAAATCGCATTAACTGTGCCAAGTGCAATGCTTAGCTTTAACCACATTGCAGCCGGTTTACTCTGCTGTTTTAAAAAAGCGCGCAGGGGTTGTTGCTGCGCGCGATTTGGTCGGGGATTAGTCGTCATTGTGATTTGTATTATGCTCGTTTAGTAAATCATGGGTGGCTTGTTCATCATCAGCAATGCTGTTTTTATTTTGATGAAATTCATACCACATCACGTTTATAACGCCTAAGGTACAAGCAAGCAGTACACCTAAAATCCACGCGAAATACCACATAATTTAGTCTCCTTAATAACTGCCGTGAGGGTTATTTTCAATTTCATCAACGGTCACTCTGCGCCACATTTTCACATAACACCAGGTGGTGTAGGCTAGAATAAGTGGCACAAATATAACCACAGCAATAAACATAACATTGAGTGTTCTGTGGCTCGATACCGCATCCCAAATTGTTAAGCTAATATCAGGGTTGTTGCTTGAAGGCATAATAAACGGAAATAACGAAACGCCCGCAGTCATAATCACCCCAATTAACATCACACTGGTTGCTAATAATCCCAAAGCGGGCTTATTCAATTTAGAAAACAGCAGTGCACACAGTGCCATCGAAAATGCCAAAATAGGGAAGGTCATTGTCCATGGGCGTTCACTGTAGTTATTAAGCCATGCGCCTTGAGCAGTGGTAACTACTTTAGCCAGTGGATCTGCATGACCTTGGGTGTCACCCATAGAGGCAATTTGATAACCCGTTAGATTGGCAACCCACACACCAGCTGCCGCAAATAACACTATAAAGGCAAGTAATGAGTAGCGACCGTATTGTCCTGAGCGCTCAGCAACTTGATCAGCTGTGCGCAGTTGTAACCACATGCCCGCATGTGCCACTAACATGGTAATACTTACCAAGCCGGCAATAAGCGCAAACGGATTAAGCAAGGCAAAAAACGAACCTTGGTAACTGACTCTTAATAAATTATCGATATGAAACGGCACGCCTAAAAATAAGTTACCAAACGCTACACCAAATACTAGGGCAGGTATGGCACTGCCGGCAAATAAGCCCCAGTCCCAGTTATTACGCCAGCGTTTAGAGTCAACTTTAGAGCGATAATCAAAGCCTAGAGGTCTAAAAAATAATGCAAATAACACCAGCATCATGGCAAAGTAAAAACCAGAAAATGCTGCCGCATACACCATAGGCCATGCTGCAAATAAAGCGCCACCTGCGGTTATAAACCATACTTGGTTACCATCCCAATGGGCGCCAATAGTGTTAATAACGGTACGGCGTTCAGAATCTGTTTTTCCGACTAAGCGTAGCAACATAGCAACGCCCATATCCATACCATCGGTAATGGCAAAACCAATTAACAGCACACCAATAATTAACCACCAGAGCATTTTTAATGTTTCATAATCAAAAATCATGATAGTTCTCCTTTAGCAGCCGTGCTGTGATCAGGTAATTCAAAATGGTACTTACCGGTATGAAGGGAGCTTGGGCCTTGCTTAATAAATTTAATCATTAACCATGCTTCAACAATCGCCAGTCCAGTATAGAAAATAATAAAACCAGTTAAGCTAATTAAAATATCATTAACCGTCAGCGATGACGTTGCTAAAAAGGTCGGTAATACTTCAGAAATAGCCCATGGTTGACGGCCATATTCAGCCACAATCCAACCAAATTCAATGGCAATCCAAGGCAGAGGAATGCTCAATACCGCCGCCCACAACAACCAACGTTTTTGTTCAATAATACGATGGGCGTTGTAATAAAAAGAAAGGATGAATACGCCAAGCATAATTACACCACAGCCAACCATGATCCTAAATGACCAAAACATAGGGCCCACTTTAGGGAAGGAGTCTTTAACGGCTTGTTGTATTTGTGCCTCACTGGCATCTACCACGTTAGGGGTATAACGTTTCAGTAATAGGCCATAGCCTAAATCATCTTTCACGTTATCAAACTTTTCGATATTTGCAGGGGTATCGTCACCTGCGCGAAGTTTTTCTAGGTATTCATAAGCAATCATGCCATTGCGAATACGCTTCTCGTGTTTTTTCTCAAGATCTGAAATACCAATTACTTGTTCATCAAGTGAGCGCGTTGCAATAATACCTAATGCGTAAGGAATTTTAACCGCAGCATGAGTTACTTGCTCTTCGGAGTCAGGAATACCGAGCATGGTAAAAGCGGCGGGGGCCTCTTCGGTATGCCATTCCGCTTCAATGGTGGCGAGTTTTACTTTTTGAACTTCACCGACTTCGTAGCCAGATTCATCACCGAGTAAAATAACACATAAAATAGAGGCTAAACCAAAGCCTGATGCCACCGAGAACGAACGTTTAGCAAATGCTAAATCACGTCCTTTTAATATGTACCAGCTACTAATTCCAAGTACAAACATAGAGGCGGCAACATAACCTGCAGACACGGTATGAATAAACTTAACTTGTGCTACAGGGTTAAATACCAGCTCTGCAAAACTGGTCATTTCCATACGCATGGTTTGATAGTTAAACTCTGCGCCGACTGGGTTTTGCATCCACGCATTAGCAACTAAAATCCACAGCGCAGACATATTAGTGCCCAGCGCCATTAAAAATGTTACCCCTAAATGCTGGCGTTTAGAGAGCCTATCCCAGCCTAAAAAGAACATCCCCACAAAGGTTGATTCTAAAAAGAAGGCCATTAAGCCTTCAATAGCCAGTGGTGCACCAAATACATCACCCACATAATGAGAGTAATACGACCAGTTAGTACCAAACTCAAATTCCATAGTGAGGCCGGTAGCCACACCAATAGCAAAGTTAATACCAAATAACTTGCCCCAAAACTTAGTCATATCACGATAAATCTCGCGACCGGTCATAACATAAACCGATTCCATAATAACTAAAATCCAGGTCATACCGATTGTTAACGGCACAAATAAAAAATGAAATAGAGCGGTGACAGCAAACTGTAATCGCGATAGATCCACAAAGGTTTCATCTATCATTTTTGGCTCCTTTGGTTGTGATGCAGTGACAGCACAAAGCAATTGTCAATAATTTAATAAACTTTCAGTAATTTCTGAAAGTTTGCGTCATTATTAGTGTTAGTACAATTTTTGTCAATATGTATATTAGAAAACTTTAATATACTATGACATTAAATCAGTCTATAAAATACGCAATCATCAATTAAGAGTAAGCGATAAAAAAGTGGTGTGTTTTAAGCGTTTAACCTAGCCTTAAAACACGGTAAACTAATCGGCATGAACGCCGGGTTTACTTGTGAAAAAATAGCAAATGAAAAAAGATAAAAAACAACTACGAATTGGTATTGTGGCAGGTGAACTGTCGGGCGATATTTTAGGTGAAGGGCTCATTAAAGCGCTTAAAGCGCATTTTCCTGATGCAATCTTTGAGGGTATTGCAGGCCCTAAAATGCAAGCTCAAGGCTGCAAAACGCTGTTTGATATGGATGAACTGTCGGTTATGGGGTTGGTTGAAGTCCTAGGCCGTTTACCGCGCTTGCTAAAAATCCGCAAACAGTTAGTACAGCATTTTATTGATAATCCGCCTGATGTGTTTATAGGCATTGATGCGCCCGATTTTAATTTACGTGTAGAAAAACCATTAAAAGATGCGGGCATTAAAACTGTGCAATATGTTAGCCCTTCAGTATGGGCGTGGCGTGAAAAACGTATTCACACTATAAGTGCAGCCACTAACTTAGTATTAGCTTTATTACCTTTTGAAAAAGAATTTTACGACAAGCACCAAGTACCTTGTACTTTTGTAGGCCATACATTAGCCGACGACATTGCACTTGAGCACGACGATAGCCAAGCTCGCAGCCAACTAGGCTTAAGTGCTGATGACAAGGTGTTAGCGTTATTACCCGGGAGCCGGGGCTCAGAAGTGGGCTTGTTAAGTGAAACCTACATAAAAACAGCGTCTCAGTTGCAAGCACAGAACCCAGCGCTTAAAGTCGTTGTGCCACTGGTGAACGAAAAGCGCAAAGCGCAGTTTATTGCTATTTTAAATGCCACAGCGCCCTCACTTAATGTTAACTTACTAGATGGCCAATCAAATTTAGCTATGCAAGCCGCCGATGCTATATTACTGGCATCAGGTACGGCAACGCTTGAGGGCATGTTATACAAAAAGCCAATGGTGGTTGGTTATAAAATTAAACCACTAAGTTATTTGATTTTTAAAACCTTATTTACCTTTAATATTAAATATTTTTCGCTTCCAAATTTATTGGCAGACGAAGAATTAGTACCAGAGTTTTTACAAAGTGAGTGTAATGTGGCTAATTTAACCGCGGCACTCACTCCTATGCTAAATAGCGATAATAAAGAATTAAAAGCCCGCTTTTTAGCCATACATGAAAAAATTAGATTAGATGCAAGTAAACAAGCTGCAAATGCAGTGGCGGAGTTAATAAATGCAAATTGAACGACCTAATATAACCCTAATTGCCGGCGTAGATGAAGTGGGTCGTGGACCGCTGGTGGGTGATGTGGTTACTGCCGCTGTTATTTTAAATCCCGCTAAGCCAATCGCAGGCCTTGCCGATTCTAAAAAATTAACGGATAAAAAACGCCAATTATTAGCCATCGAAATAAAAGAAAAAGCACTGTGTTACGCCATTGGTCGTTGTAGCCCAAGCGAAATAGATGAGCTAAATATATTACAAGCCACCATGCTTGCCATGAGCCGCGCGGTGGAAGCACTTAGCACAGTGCCTGAATTTGTGTTTGTAGATGGAAACCGCCTTCCTAAATTGGCTATGCCTGCTCAAGCAGTGGTGAAAGGCGATAGCTTAGTCGCTGAAATATCAGCCGCGTCTATTTTAGCAAAAGTGGCCCGTGATGATGAAATGATTGAACTTGATGCGCGCTATCCACAGTATGGGTTTGCAGGGCATAAAGGGTATCCGACTAAAGCACACTTTGCAGCGCTTGAACAATACGGTGCTATAGATGAGCATCGTAAGAGCTTTAAACCGGTGCAGCATGTACTTGCGCTTTCGGGTAAGGAGTAATTATGGCAGCTCCTGATTTTGTTCACTTACGAGTGCACTCAGACTTTTCGATGGTTGATGGTTTGGCAAAAACCAAACCAATTGTTGCTAAAGCACAAGAGCTTGAAATGCCAGCGCTGGCAATTACCGATCAAATGAACTTTTGTGGTTTAGTGCGTTTTTATGGCGCAGCGCATAACGCAGGTATCAAGCCACTTGTTGGCGCTGACTTTTGGGTACGTAGTCCTGAGTTTCCTGATGAGCCAAGCCGGATAACGTTATTAGCTAAAGATAACACTGGCTATAAAAATATTACTTTATTGATTTCTAAAGCTTACCAACGTGGTCATGTGTTTCATCGCCCAGTAATTGACCGTGAATGGTTAGTTGATTTAAAAGAGGGGCTCATCATACTCTCGGGTGCTAAGGATGGCGATTTAGGAAAAGCATTAATAAAAGGCAACCCCGCTATTGTTGAGTCGGTGGTAAGCTTTTATAAGCAGCACTTTAGCGATCATTATTATATTGAGCTTATTCGCACCAACCGTGCTCAAGAAGAAAATTATTTGCATATGGCAGTGGAGCTTGCAGCCACAGAGCAACTGCCAGTGGTGGCTACCAATGAAGTGGTATTTTTAAAGCCAGAAAACTTTGAAGCCCATGAAATTCGGGTGGCTATTTTTGATGGTTATACCCTAGATGATAAACGCCGACCAAAGCGTTTTTCACAAGAGCAATACCTAAAAACGCCAGAACAAATGGCAGAGCTATTTAGTGATATTCCAGAGGCGTTACAAAACACCGTAGAAATCGCAAAACGCTGTAATGTAACCGTTCAACTAGGTGAGTATTTCCTACCAGATTACCCCACAGGCTCACTAAAAATTGATGAGTTTTTGGTTAAAGTCTCACAAGATGGCCTTGAAGAACGACTACAGTTTTTATTCCCTGATGAACAAGAACGCCAAGAAAAACGCGGCGAATACGATGAGCGTTTAAAAATTGAGCTCGATGTAATTAACCAAATGGGATTCCCAGGCTACTTCTTGATCGTAATGGAATTTATTCAATGGAGTAAAGATAATAATATTCCTGTAGGTCCTGGGCGTGGTTCAGGTGCGGGCTCTTTAGTAGCTTATGCGCTTAAGATTACCGACCTTGATCCACTAGAGTTCGATTTACTATTCGAGCGTTTCTTGAATCCAGAACGTGTTTCTATGCCCGACTTTGACGTCGATTTTTGTATGGATAGACGTGATGAAGTAATTGATCATGTATCGGCTTTATATGGCCGTGATGCGGTATCGCAAATTATTACCTTTGGTACTATGGCGGCTAAAGCGGTTATACGCGATGTAGGCCGTGTACTTGGTCATCCGTATGGATTTGTTGATCGTATTTCTAAGCTTATTCCGGGCGATCCGGGAATGACCTTGGCTAAAGCGTTTGAAGTTGAACCCCGTTTGCAAGAAGCCTACGACGGCGATGAAGAAGTTAAAGACTTAATCGACATGTGTCGTATTCTTGAGGGTTGTACCCGTAATGCCGGTAAACACGCTGGGGGCGTTGTAATATCGCCGACCACGATTACCGACTTTGCTGCGCTTTATTGTGATGATGAAGGCAAGTTTCCGGTTACTCAGTTTGATAAAAACGATGTAGAAACCGCCGGTTTGGTTAAGTTTGACTTTTTAGGCTTACGTACGCTGACCATCTTGCAGTGGGCAGTGGATATGACCAATGAACGCTTAAAGCGTGAAGGCAAACAGCCGGTTGATATCAACACTATTCCACTGGATGATAAAAAAAGTATAGAACTACTGCTGCGCGCTGAAACCACCGCCGTATTCCAGCTAGAATCACGCGGCATGAAAGACCTAGTTCGCCGATTAAAGCCCGATTGCTTCGAAGATATGATAGCCCTTGTTGCCTTGTTCCGCCCGGGTCCGCTGCAATCAGGCATGGTAGATAACTTCATCGACCGAAAGCTCGGCAGAGAAGAAATCTCATATCCCGATGCGCAGTATCAACACGAAAGTTTAAAGCCTATTCTTGAGCCGACTTACGGCATTATTTTGTATCAAGAACAAGTTATGCAAATAGCGCAGGTGCTGGCCGGTTATACACTGGGCGGCGCCGATATGTTACGTCGTGCCATGGGTAAGAAAAAGCCCGAAGAAATGGCAAAACAGCGCTCAACCTTTGAAGAGGGTGCGCGTAATAATGGCATTGATGGCGAGCTGGCGATAAAAATATTCGACTTGGTTGAAAAGTTTGCGGGTTATGGTTTTAACAAATCTCACTCAGCAGCTTATGCATTGGTATCGTATCAAACGCTGTGGATGAAAACCCATTATCCGGCCGAGTTTATGGCGGCGGTAATGTCGGCCGATATGGATAACACCGACAAAATAGTAACGCTGGTGGATGAGTGTGAAAACATGAAACTCACTTTGTTACCGCCCGATGTAAACGCTGGTGAATACAAGTTTACTGTTAATCTTCAAGGTGAAGTTGTTTACGGTATAGGAGCAATTAAAGGCGTGGGTGAAGCGCCGGTTGATGCCATATTAGAGGCGCGAGCGAAAGGCGGCCCATTTAAGGATTTATTTGATTTTTGTGCGCGTGTTGATTTAAAACGCTTAAATAAACGCGTTACCGAAAAATTAATTTATGCAGGTGCATTAGATCAGCTAGGGCCTGAAAAAACTCAACCTGGGCGAGCAACACTACTAGCTAGCTTAAAAGATGCAATGCGCGCAGCCGATCAGCACAATAAAGCTGAGCTATTAGGACAAAGTGACTTGTTTGGTTTACTGGCCACAGAGCCTGATGAAGTAGAGCAAGCGTTTATTAAAGCCACACCGCTCACAGATAACCAGTGGCTTGACGGTGAAAAAGACACCTTAGGCCTTTATTTAACAGGCCACCCTATAAACCAGTATCGACGAGAGCTTGGGCATTATACCAGTGGTCGACTCATTGATTTGCAACCTACTAACCGTGATGTAGTCTCAACTGGGGCAGGTTTGGTGATTGCCGCGAGAACCTTAATTAATAAAAAAGGAAATCGCTGGGGCTTGATAACTTTAGATGACAAAAGCGCCCGAATTGATGTACGCTTGTTTCCAGAACAGTTTGAAATGTACCAAGATATGTTGCAAATCAATAATATTTTGGTGATATCCGGACAGGTCAGCTTTGATAACTTCTCTGGTGGTATTACAATGACCGCCAGAGAAATAAACACCATTGCTCAGGCGCGTGAAAAGCGTATAAAAGCGATTAAGATGACGCTGAATATGGTGCAGATCGAGGCTGGTTTCTTCGATAAATTACAAAAAGTACTCGAACCATACAAAATGGGAACGTGTCCGATCAAGGTATATTATCAACGCCCCGATGCGTTGGTGCAATTAACCCTAGGGATCGAATGGTGTGTTACGCCGAGTGACGACTTAATTCATAAGTTATCGCTGATGGCAGCGCAAAATGTAGAACTAGAATTTAACTAATTAGGTAGTTTAGAGCATGAGCCTCAATTATCTTGATTTTGAGCTTCCAATTGCAGAATTAGAAGCAAAAATTGAAGAATTACAAAATGTAAGCCGCGCTGGCGAATTAGACCTTGGATTAGAAGAGGAAGTCAGCAAACTTAAAGAAAAGAGCGCACAAATGAAGGAGAAAATTTTCTCTGAACTTGGCGCTTGGCAAGTATCACAGCTAGCACGTCATCCGCTGCGTCCTTATACTCGAGATTACATCGAGCGTATTTTTACAGAATTTGACGAGTTTGCGGGTGATCGTACGTTTGCTAACGACCCTGCAATTTTAGGCGGCGTGGCCCGTTTAGATGGTGAACCAGTTATGGTGATCGGTCAGCAAAAAGGCCGTGGTACTGCTGAAAAAATTAAACGTAATTTTGGCATGCCAAAACCAGAGGGTTACCGTAAAGCATTGCGCTTAATGGAAATGGCTGAGCGTTTTAAAATGCCAATCATGACCTTTATCGACACCCCGGGTGCATACCCGGGTGTTGGCGCTGAAGAGCGTGGTCAGTCTGAAGCAATTGCACGTAACCTAAAAGTAATGGCCGGACTTAAAGTACCAACAATTTGTACTGTTATTGGTGAAGGTGGTTCAGGTGGTGCGTTAGCGATAGGTGTCGGCGACAGAGTAAACATGCTGCAATACAGCACTTACTCAGTTATTTCACCAGAAGGCTGTGCTTCTATTTTATGGAAAAGTGCTGATAAAGCGCCACTTGCAGCAGAAGCAATGGGTGTAACAGCCGAGCGTGTTAAAGAGCTAGATTTAATCAACAATCTAGTTGATGAGCCATTAGGCGGTGCACACCGTAATTATGATGCCATGGCACGTAATTTAAAAGTTCGCCTTAAGCGCGATTTAGCAGACTTACAAGCGTTATCGCTTGAAGAGATGCTGGACCAACGTTACAAGCGTTTAATGTCGTTTGGTTATTGCTAAAAATAGCTAAATAGAGAAAAAAGCCGCCTATGCGGCTTTTTTTGTTTTAAAATGCCTTAACGTAGAGCCTTTATTATCAGGGCTATTAGTAATTTACTCATTGGTTATATTAATGCACACATCACAAATTTATTTGCAGGTACAACAAGCCCTTAATCAGTATATAGAAAACGGGCAATTCACATTTACTGTGGCCTTATCTGGTGGCGTAGATTCGGTGGTGTTGTTACACATAATGCATGGGTTAAAACAGCAGTACCCGCAATTAAATTTAAGCGCAATTTATGTAAATCATGGTTTAAGTGAAAACGCATTTCATTGGCAGCAATTTTGTTATGCACGTTGTCAGCAGCTAGCAATTAACTTTAAAGCGGCGCAAGTCACGGTAAAGCAACAATCGCGAACCAGTATTGAAGCACAAGCCCGCAAAGTGCGTTATCAAGCGCTTGATGAATACAGCCCCAGTGGTAGTGTCATTTTGCTAGGTCAGCATCTAAACGATCAAATAGAGACTTTTTTACTGCGATTAAAACGTGGTTCAGGCTTAAAAGGGCTGGGTGCTATGCAGCCAATCAGAGTGCTTGAGAGTGGTCGTGAGTGTTTTAGGCCATTACTGGCAATAAAGCGCAGTGAAATAGAAGCATTTGCCCAACAATTTAATATTAGTCATATTACCGATGAATCAAACTCGGATGAACGCTTTGAGCGTAATTTTTTGCGTCAACAGATAGTGCCAAAGTTGGCAGAACGTTTTACTGGGTTTGAGCAGTGTACAGCACGAAGTATTGAGCTTTTACAGCAGCAGCAAGCACTACTGGATGAGTATACCCAGCAAGATCTCGCTCAGTGCATTAATCAACATCAAGCACTTGAATTACATAAGCTGTCTGATTACAGCGCTGGCCGCACTGCTAATGTATTACGCGCGTGGCTGGCATTATTTAGCCACACTATGCCCTCACAAAAGCAATTAACACAAATAATGAGCCAAGCCATTCATGCACAAGCTGATGCACAAATAAAAATTGAGCTAAGCGATGGGCAAATACGTCGCCATCAAGGTTTACTTTATTTTGTGCAGCCGACGCCTTTAGCCGTAAATATTGAACGCGTAACAAGTCGCGAACTAGTGCTGAATGACGGACAAATACTACAATGCCTGCAGGGAATAGGTATACGCGCCCCTAAACCTGATGAACAAGTCAGTGTTCGTTTTAACTGTAATAGTGAGCGTATTAAACCACTCAAAAAACCAGGCAGTAATAGCCTTAAACATTGGTTTAAAGATGCAAAAGTAGCTCCTTGGCTGCGTGCTCATATTCCATTAATTTTTTACAATGATGAGCTAGTTCAAGTGGTTGGTTATTTTGTTAGTGATAACCATAAAGATGAGAATGGAGTTATTTGGGAGTATAAATCATGAGTCAACAACCTCATGTTGGGCTGTCACTTGTTAATAAAGCGCCTATTGGCATGCTAATTACCTTTTTAATTGCAGCATTAGCAAATGTATTTTTAACCCTTAATATAATTACATTAGGCTACGCTGTGTTGGGCGGGATGGTATGTGCCGCCATTTTACTTGCTTATTGGTTAGGTAAGGGGGGCGTATTTTTCATTCTAGGGGTGAGTATGCCCTTACTGTTAGTGCTTTTTACACCGCTTGCGACAATTGCCGCATTACTTAATTTACTCAGTGGCTTCTTTTTTGGTTTTTGTGCCATGCTGCTAATTTATAAGTACTTTATATTAAAAAAGTAGCGTAAAAAAGCCCAGCGGGGGAGGCTAGGCTTTTGAAGCGTTATGTTTTTATTGCTTAATAAGCTTTTGCGCAATTTCGCCCAGAAGCTTTTGCTTTATATAAGCCCTTATCCGCACGAGAAAATATCTCGTTATGGCAGTCGCCGTTGTTAGTCAGTGTAAAGCCAATACTGGCAGTGACATCGTATTTAGACATAATCGGAGAGTTTCTTACCAAACGCATAATACGCTCAGACACCACTTTATTGGTAGTAAAAGCAGGGTCTTCAATTAGTATTGAAAACTCATCGCCACCAAAACGAAACACAGAATCAGTGCCTCTTATACTGCTAGATAGTACAGCTGCAAATTCTTTTAAAACGTCATCGCCAATTTTATGACCATAGTTGTCATTAACTTGTTTGAAGTTGTCTAAATCAAGTAGCATTAAACTAAATTGATGGCCGTTACGTCTATGATTTTCAAGCTTTTGTAGCAACATGTCATTAAATTGACTACGGTTGTTTAACCCTGTTAATGAGTCTTTAGTTGCCAGCTTTAATACACGGTTGTACATTATTGCATTACGCAGTGGATAAATTAATACACTGTGAAACTGTTGTAGTTTTTTTTCAATAGCCGCACTAAGCGGGTATTTGGTGTAATAAGTGAGAGTGCCTAAATGTTCATTTTCTACCTTTAGATCAAATGAGTAGGCTGGGTTTTCAACATTACTATTGGGTGTTTTCACATCAATATGCGCAGTTTGAAAGTGTACTCCAGAAAAATTAAGCAGTTGTTTTGCAAAGTTTGCAAATGTGCCTAAAATATCTTCCAGTACTAAGCTAGTTTGTAGTTTAGCTGACAGCTCATGCAGAGCTGTTGGTGTATTGCTATTGTATTGCTCTGCTGAGAACGGCAAAAATTCACCGCGGCCAGAGATACGTTGTGTCAAAATATGCACGTTTTCCACTATTTTTCCCCCTATAGTATTACTTTTATAAATTAAGCAGATCGCGTGCCACATTTTAATTCTGGCTGAAACTTATGTGGTTGCTATAGTTAAGTCACACTCCATAGATTGTTAAAAGGTTTGCTTTGCAAAGCATTAATGCTCAGGTTTTTGGACTTTTAGTCGCTGCGGTTTTATTTGTATGGCTATTTAAGCGCATAGGGCTTCCCCCTGTGTTGGCTTACTTGGCTGTGGGTTTATTCGCGGGTAGTCATGGTGTTGGATGGATGACACAAAGCCATGAAATGGACTTTATTGCAGAGCTAGGTATTGTATTTTTGCTATTTAGTTTAGGTTTGGAGTTTTCTGTATCGCGCTTAATGGCTATGCGTAACATTGTATTTGGTTTAGGGTCGTTGCAAGTATTTGTCAGTAGTGTTTTGCTGATAGTGATCCTGTATTTATTAAATTTTAATTTATTAACCAGTTTTACTATTGGCATTATTATTATGCTCTCTTCTACCGCCGTAGTTGCTAAATTATTAAAAGAGAGCGGTGATTTAAATAAACGCAGAGGGCAATTGGCAATCGGCGTTTTATTATTTCAAGATATTGCCGTTGTGCCATTACTGATTATTTTGCCTTTGTTTGCCAGCAATGACTCAAATGGTATTGGTTGGGCTTTGTTATTCGCACTCACTAAAGGTGCGTTTGTATGTGTGTTGTTATGGGCTATCGGTAAATGGGTTTTACCTAACGTCTTTAATGAAGTGGCATTAGCAAAAAGCGATGAACTGTTTGTATTAACCACTTTATTAGTTGCTTTATTTGCGGGTTTACTGACTTATTCATTTGGCTTATCAATGGCATTAGGGGCTTTTTTAGCGGGTATGATGCTTGGGGAGAGCCATTATCGCCATCAGTTAGAAGCGGATATTCGCCCGTTTCGTGATATTTTAATGGGGCTATTTTTTGTCACCGTAGGTATGCAGCTAGATATAAGCTTTGTATTTGATAATACAGGAATCATTATTGCAGCCTTAGTCGGTATTTTAATTTTAAAAATTGCCATAGTCACCGTCTCGTCTTTGTTTATGGGTGAGCGAAAACAAGACGCGTTAGCGTGCGCTATTATGTTGTGGCAAATGGGTGAGTTTGGTTTTGTGTTAATAGCACTCGCAGCACAGCATGACTTACTAAATGTGGAGCAAGTCTCATTTTTAATTGCCATGGGCGTAATTTCTATGGCACTCACCCCGTATTTAATCGATAAGACTCCCTTTATTTTAAAGCGACTGGGAATGTTAGAGCGCGCTAAGTTTACCTATGAAGACGAGCCGCAAAGCAGTCCGCTTTATCATAACCATGTAGTTATATGTGGGTTTTCTCGGGTAGGGCAAACCATTGCTCGCTTTTTATCGCCAGAGGCTATTGATTATGTGGCCATTGAAAGCGATCCCATTTTAGTACAGGAAGGAAAAGCGGCGGGTGAGCCTTTATTGTTTGGTCACGTCGAACAAAAAGATATTTTAAAGTGTGCTGGGGTGGAGCGGGCACGCTTAGTGATTATTACCTTTACGGAATTTCAACAAACTCAAATAGTAATTGATGCTATTAAGCAGGTTGCTCCTAAGGTAAAAATACTTATAAGAACCCGCGACGACAGCCAGTTAGAGCGCTTAAAAGATTTAGGCGTCACTGAGGTTGTGCCTGAAGCGCTCGAAGCAAGTTTAATGCTGGTCTCACATGTATTATCTATGTCAGGTGTGCCAATGAGTCGAATAATTCGCCGAGTAAGTAGCGAGAGGCGCAACCGCTATAAGTTATTGCAAAGCTTTTTTGCAGGCGAAAATATCGAAAGCGATACCAACTTGCCCGAACGCTTAGAGTATTTACATGTTATTGCTTTGCCGGATAAAGCATTTGCGGTAAATAAGGCTATTAGCGAGCTTAATTTAGGTAAAAGAAAAGTGCTAATTAAGGCATTGCGTCGTGAGGGGGAGGAAATGGATATGCCACAAGATCATACCATATTATACGCAAACGATATTTTAGTGCTACAAGGCAAACCTAGGCGAGTAGAGCATGTTGAACACTACTTACTCGATGGCATTGAGTGAGTTAGAGCCTGTTAACCTTTAAAGATTAACAGCCCCTAGTCTAGCTCTAAAAACTTTCTTATCTCAGGCAGTTGAGCCATTGCGTCGTCATAACCAATCTGAATTAAGTGTTGGGTGTAGCGTTTTTCAAACAATAAGTAACTGGTTAAACTCGACTGAGAACGTTTTTTCACCCCTATCATACGCAGTAACACTTTAATTGCCCAAGGCATATCATCATAGTACTGCGCTGCAATAGCATTAAAGTTTTGCGAAGGATTAATAATAAAGCTATCTATTTGTTTTAGTTCTTGATGCTTTTGCTTATCGGGTAATAGCCCTAGCGTACGATTTATTCTGTCTAAGCGTTCTAAATCAGACTGCATGGTATCGGTAAATACACTGTCGAGTAAGTGACCTGCTACTGCTGAAAGACCTGGGAAATGCGCAGAGTAACCCGGAGGATGAGGTTCTTTAGGTTGTTCAACACCAATAATAAATATTTTATTGGCCCCTAAGTGAATAGAAGGGCTTAAAGGTGAAAGCTGATGTATTGAACCATCGCCAAAGTAATGGTTATAAATATTTACACTAGGAAACACCATAGGAATAGCACTTGAGGCCATTAAATGCTCAACATTGATACGCGTAGCGCGACCTTCGCGTTTGGCTCGTTGCCAAGAATGCTGCGTATTTGACTGAAAAAAAGCAACAGAATCGCCTGTTGTATAGCTGGATGCCGTAATCGACAGCGCCTCTAAGTAATCACGATGTAAGTTACGTTCAATTCGATGTAAATCAAGAATATCGTTTAACAGTTTTCTAAGTGGTCGATTATTCAGCAAGCTCGCCGGAGGATGGTTTATATGCTCAGACTGAAAACTGGTTAAAATATTACGCGTAATATGACCAAACACACTAAAGAAGTCACTTTTGTATACCATTGAGGTGGAAAAGTTTTTCCAAACTGTTTCTAGTTTTCTAACTGCTAAATGCATACATGAAGCGTAACACGCTAACGCCGTAGAATTAATTGCGCCGGCAGAGGTTCCATTTATCACTCTAAATGGCAGCGGAGCGGTTCTTGGCATACTTTGCGCTAATGCTTTTAATACGCCGACTTGATAAGCCGCTCGGGCACCACCACCTGTAAGTAATAAGGCAATTTTAGGTTTACTAGGATCGACTTGCTTAATTTTCATGTTACGTATTTAAACTGTTCACTGTCTTTACTTTATTTATGCACTGTAAGTCTTTAAGCTAGAAGAATCAAAGGATACATTAGCTACATTAATAAATAATTAGTGGAGTTAATGAATTTAATCTGTTTAGAGTACTCTAAACAGCATCGCATTTTTATATTTATGGAGTTCGTATGTCAGATAAACCATCAGAATCAGATGTTCAAAAACGTCCGCCGAATAACAACCTTATCTTTGCAGGGGTTATTTTACTAGTCATCATTATTGCCGCTGCGTTTGTTTTATTAAAACCAAGTGAATCTCCAAAAACAGTAATGCAGGTTGAAGAACCGGTAAAAGAGCAACCTATTATGGAGCTAAAGCCTGAAAACGACCCTGTGGTAGGTGCGCCTTCTGTTAAACCTGAAAAACCTGCCGAATTAGCCGTTCCAGCTCAGCGTCCAGAGGTTGAGCCCGAAGCCGAGATTGTGCCTTTACCAACGTTAAACGACAGCGACCCTGTAGTCATTGCAAAATTAGATGAATACTTGGGTGATGTAGCGATGAGCTTAGTGTTAAATGATGATGTTATTCGTCGTGGTGTGGTGTTTATCGATAATTTAGCAAAAGGCAAAGTGGCTACCAAGCACACCCCAGTTGCAAAATTAGAAGAGGGTTTTCGTGTAATCGAAGGCGATATTTTAATAATTGACCCTAATAGTTATGAACGCTATACCCCGTATGTAAAAATATTAACAAGTATGAGTGCAGCACAAACCGTGCGCTTATATGAAGAATATAAACCGCTAATCAATAGCGCATACACTGAAATTGGCTATGGTGATGATGAGTTTACTCAAACACTTGAAGATGCCATTGACCTGTTACTTGATACTCCTGAGCCAAAAGGCAGCTTACCTCTATTACGTGACTCAGTGACTTATCAGTATGCATTTTCTGAATGGGAACAATTACCCGCGGCGCAAAAGCAACTTTTACGCATGGGCCCAGAGAACATGAAAAAAGTAAAAGCGGCACTACGTAATATTAAAGCTGAGTTAGAGAGCAATTAATAATCGCTTTAACACCTAAATAGACTGCGATTGTATATGAAGTATGCAATCGCACTTTCTTTTTTGATTATCCCTTGAATAACAGAGCAAAAGTAGAGATAATCTCAATCGCGCCAACCAAGGCCCTCAATGGTAGTCTTATTGGTCCTCTCGCAACACTAGCAGGCGAACCTGGTCAGGCCCGGAAGGGAGCAGCCACAGTTTGTGACGTGTGTGCCGAGATGTGGCTGGTAAGACTGCCACCCAAATTCCTCATTTGGGTGTATAAAAATTCCATTTATTCATTTTGCAATATTTCTTATTTATATTATTCGTACACTAATTCTAGATCATACCCACTTAGCTAAACTTTTACCTTTATAGTCAATAGCTAATACGTGAGCAATAATTAAAGTTGATGATTATATTGCGCTAAAAGTATTAAATAAGGGTCAACATGACGTCTCAGCGGAATAAGTGGGCGCTTGCTATTTTATTGGGGATTATTGGCAGGGAAGCTAACAAATTACCGTCGTTTTTAAAGCTGCCGAGCTAAGCTCGGCAGTCCACATCATACTTTTTTGGTCAGCCACATACCGCCTAGTACGGCTGCAAAGAATAACCAAAACTCTGTTTTAAGTGACACAAGCTGCACCAGCCCTGGACCTGGGCATATACCACTTAAACCCCAACCTAAACCAAATAAAACCGAGCCAGTAATTAAGCGCATATCAACCTGTTTAAAGTCGCTCAAGCTGAGCTTTTCACTAAATAAAGGAGTGTCTTTTTTAGTGAGCCAAAACCAAGCCCCCATCATAATAGTCATCGCCACGGCCATGACAATAATTAAGCTTCCATCCCAGTGTTTATTAAAGGTAAGAAAGTTAAGTACTTTGTCTGGGTTAGTCATGCCACTAATAATAAGCCCTAAACCAAATATAAATCCCAGAATAAGCGTAATAATTAACTGCATGGTTTATCCTACTAAATTAGCGGTGATAATGGCGATTGCCATAAATGTACAGGTTGATACCCATGAACGAGCAGAAAAACGCGACATACCACAGACACCGTGACCACTGGTGCAGCCATTCGCTAATGAGGTGCCAATACCCACTAAAAGCCCTGCAATTATAATCATCGAGGGGGATAAGTTTAATTCGCCCACTAATAACTCAGGCTTAAATATTTGCACACACACACCCGCTAATACCAATCCCGCTATAAAACATAACTTCCAACGAGATGATTTAGTAAAAGGGTTGAATAGCGACTTGATCAAGCCTGAAATACCCGCAATTTTACCAAAAAATATTAGCAATAGGGCGCAGGCTAAGCCAATTAGGCCACCGCCAATGGCGGCGGATAGCGGCGTGAATTCGGTTGTCATAGTTTAAATTCTCCAAGCAAGGGATATACCTAAACCCGATTGCTCCATTGAAATTGATAACAGTTGATTAGGCGCTAAATAGTTTGCACCAGTTACATTTTTAGAGGGTGAATAAAATGCCATCGCATTAAATTGCATGGTGTCACTAATTGCGTGACTGATCCCTGCCGTGAAGTGCCATTCTTGCACACCCGGGGCTAAAATATTAAATAAAATTTCAGACGATGGAATGGGTTGCTCGGTATAAGAGACTCCAAATCGAATCTTTTGTTCCAATGTGCGTTGCCATTGATAGCCAAGCTTATAAATACTCATATCATGCCAGCCAAAACCTGCACCGGCTTTAGAGCCTAGAGGTGCTGACATTAAATTAGTGATTGGATTAGCGATACTTTCAACTTCACTGTAATTTATTTTTTGCCAATCAAATACGACTTGGTGAGATGGTAAAAACTGCCACGCTGTACCAAGTTGAATAGAGCTGGGTAAATCAAAGCCACCTTGCTCTGCAAATAAACCACTGTAACGATCAAACTCACTCATAGAAACAGCAAAGCGGTAACTTGCGCCCCAGCTAAATGTTGTATTAACAATTTGGTTTATGCCTAGCTGCAAACCAAAACCGGTGCTGGTGTCAGTACCATTATTTGATAATGCACTTGGTGCTTGCGAAAATGGAGCAAAATTTGCCAACCCTTGTGCTTCAAACTGTTGAACAACATAGATAGGTGATACGCCTACACGCGTTTGCTCATTTAATTTATAGCTTATGGTTGGGCTAATAAATAATTGTTTTAAATCAACACCCGTGGTGCCGCCATAAAACGTACCTTGAGGAGCTGATTCGGCGGTGTACTCTGTGTTCATTCCACCGTTAGCGTAAACCAGTAACCCTAGATTAATATCCTGATTAAGTTGATGACCAATAGCAAACTCTGGGATTGCAAATAAACTGTTATCACTTTTTTTCGTGTCCGCATCAAGATAAAAGGCGTTAGGATAAAATGTATCAACGGATGAAGCGGTGTACTTTCTCTTCGGAGAAAATAGTTCAACCCCGAAAGACATTTCAGTGCCATTTACTAAAAGGGTGGCAGGGTTATTTGCACCGGACATTAGCTCTTCTGATAGGGCTATACCGGCACCCGCCATACCTTTGTGAGTCATCCCATAGCCATGAGTAAAATAGCCATTGGTAGCAAATACATTAAAAGAGCTTAAAGCACAGGCAACAGTAAGGCTTGATAATAACAGTTGTTTCATTTTGATCAGCATTGTGTAGAAATAATTGGCGGACAATAGCTAATTTTCTTTATTCCAAAAAGGAATTTTAAAGGATTATATATAGCAAAAAAGAATATTGTTGATATTTACGGGATAGTTAAATGAAAGGGCTTTCATTGAGGTTTATTAAAAAAGCAGCAAAGTAGCGATTAGCTCGTTACTTTGCTGCTATATAACTACATAGATTCTAATTTCATGCCACGTGTTTCTTTTATGTATTTGACCACAAAAAACACACTAATAAATGCCGAAAGGGTGTAAAAGCCATAAGCACCTGCTAAACCAATACTGCCGAGCATAATCGGGAAGGTCATAGTAATAGCAAAGTTAGCTATCCACTGTGCACTAGCAGCAACCGCAAGGGCTGCTCCGCGAATACGGTTATTAAACATTTCACCAAGTAGTACCCAGACAATAGGGCCCCAGCTTAAGCCAAAAAATACCACAAACAAATTAGCCATTATTAATGCAAAGGTACCCATGTTTTCGCTAAGTGCTAACTTGCCTGCTTCATCAAGGCCTGCACTTCCAAAGGTATAGGTAAGTGCACTTAAACTAATAAACATACCTATGCTACCTACCAATAATAGTGGCTTACGGCCTACTTTATCGACTAAAGCAATAGCTATAAAGGTAGATAAAATATTAGTAGTACCGGCAAGTACATTAATAAACAGTGATTGTGATTCATCAAAACCAGCGGCTTGCCAAAGCTCTGAGCCGTAATAAAATACCACGTTAATACCAACAAATTGTTGGAAAACCGATAAAGCCACACCCACCCAAACAATAGGGTGTACTTTTTTACTGCCATCAATAAATAAGTCGCGAATACTTGGTTTTTTATCACTTTGCAGAGACTGCTTCACGTCACTGATTTGTGTATCAGCATCGTCATTTGAGATTTTGTTAAATACAGTTTTAGCGTGTTTAAGTTTACCTTGTGCGACTAGGTAACGCGGTGACTCAGGAATAAACAGTACACCAATTAAAAATAAGCCTGCAGGAACAAGTTCAGCCCAAAACATCCAGCGCCATGCGGCTAAATCGAACATTAAAATACCTTCGGCACCGCCAGCGGCGTTAGCAATTAGGTAATTACTTAAAAAGGCTGCAAATAAGCCCAGAACAATAGCGAGTTGTTGCAATGTCGCTAAACGACCACGTAAACTTGCTGGTGCTACTTCTGCAATATAAGCAGGCGCTAAAACAGAGGCTGCACCTATGCCTAATCCGCCAAATAAGCGGTAAAAAATAAACTCAGCGGAACTGTCGGCAATCCCAGAGCCAAAAGCGCTGACTGCAAATATAATGGCAGTAACAATCATAATAACGCGACGACCAAACTTATCAGCTAATGGGCCAGCCGCTAATGCCCCTAATGCACAGCCTAATAATACAGATGCAACATTAAAACCAGTTGCAACACTGCTTGAATTAAATGTCTTACCTAATGCCGATACAGTGCCGTTTATAACGCCCGAATCAAAACCAAATAAAAAGCCACCAATAGCGGCAACGGCCGATATAAAAATAACATATAAAAGTGAGCACTTAGTCTGTGCGCTATGCTCACCTTTAGTTGCATGCTGTGTTGTCATGTTGTTCAATCCTAATTTTTATTATGTGTAATTAAAGTAGCACTAAATTTGCTGGCAACCTTAGCACAGAGTGATCACGCTAAAAAAGATATTTCAATAGTAATACGTATGCATAAAAAATTTTATTGGGTTGATAAAAATAACGAGATGCTAGATACTGTTTTTATATACAGTATGGGCGGTTTTATGAGAAAAAAGTTACCAGCGAAATATTATTTGGCACATTTTAGAGAGCTATTAACGTTTGTGAGCGAGAAATGCATGCATTTACTCGAGCAAAGGCATATTACATTTATTAATAAAATAAATACGCTCGACGAGCAAAGCCAGTGTATGTTGGCGCGTATTTATTCTCGTAAACCTTACTTAGTACAAACCCAATCATTAAACTACGAAGAAATTAGCTCGCCATACCAAGCACTTTTTAACTTAAAAGCGGCAAAGTTAATTGTAGAACCCTCTGATAAAGATCATAGGCAACTACTAAGTCACCTAACAAAACCGGCCTTAATAGAGATGTTAGAAAAGCAAGAACAAACGCTATTATTAAAAAAAAGCGCTGCTAAAAGTAACTTAGTTGAAATAGCTATTTCATTCTTTGAATCTAAGCCAGAGTGTCTTGCACACTTATATAATCAGTACGTGATAAATAATAGAGAAGAGTATTACGAGTATTTTGAATTTTTATATATTGGCAGGCTCAGTGCAGGTGATATTAATCATCAAAATCGATTTGTATTGCGAGATTTAGGCGTAACACCTGTTAGGCAAGAGCATAATGAAAGCTTATCGCGCTTTGATTCAATAAAGGAAGCGCAGTCTAACTATGCATTAAACCGTTTGCGACTAACGCTTAAAAATACAAAAGATGACAATGAAAGAGAGGAACTAGCAAAGCAGTTAATAAATGAAGTAGCAGTAGGGGTTATTGCACAAGAGTTAAAAAACAAGTTACTGGTTATACTTTATAAGCAACTAAAAACAACTAACCCAACACTTGCGTTTGATGTACTTAATGCCTGCGAAGACGATGCACAAGCCTTAGAAATTCAAATAAGAGAGCAATACCGTTTAGGCAATAAAGAATGGGTAAAAGCGCAGCTTGAGAAGATTATAGAAAACCCGCTTAGTGATGAGCTACTGTATTTCGCAGATGACTTTTTAATGCGTAAATTTAACAAGCAAACCCGTTCGCGACTCAGTGAAATGTTAGCCAGTACACGCTGCATTATAGACGTTGATGAACTTTACCGTGGCGATGTTGAGTTAGGTGTAAGCGATCACTACACTCGTCAAGGAAAACAGGTTTTTTATACTGAAAATACTTTGTGGCAAAGCTTATTTGCGCTGGTTTTTTGGCAAGAACTCTTTATTGAAACCCCGACACCGCCTTGTAATGAATTTGATATTTTCCCTCAAGCGTTAAAAACAGACACCTTTTATTTAAATCAATCCTCACAAATAGAAGCGCGGCTGGTTGCGTGTAATAGTGCCCAGAAATTGCTGCGTTTAGTGTGTGACCATGCCGCAAAGTATTATGAGCAACCAAATGGCTTATTTAGGTGGCATCCAGATGTGTTAAAGCCAGTAGAGATGCTTATATTAAATAGCCCAATAACGGCTTTACTTCAGCATTTAAAAAATATGGCAAAGAACTACCGACAGCTAAAAGATGGTTATCCCGATTTAATGATTGTTGATAACAATAGCGTTCATTTTGAAGAGGTTAAAGCACCTGGCGATAAGCTCAAAAGAAACCAGCTAGTGAGTATCGATAATTTAAAAAGCTGTGGCTTTATCGTAAATATTGCAGCGGTAAACTGGTATGTAGATCCTAAACGTATTTATAGTGTGGTAGATATTGAAACGACGGGGGGACTAAAAGGGGGGAACCGAATTACCGAAATTGGTATTGTTAAAATACAGCAAGGCAACATCATTGATACATGGACTACGCTGATAAATCCAGAGCGGCCCATCCCTCGTTTTATTACCAAACTAACCGGTATTAACGATGCCATGGTAAGTGATGCGCCTATATTTAGCGACATTGCTTCGACTTTATTAGATAAGCTTTCGGGTAGTATTTTTGTCGCTCACAATGTTAATTTTGATTATGGCTTTATTAAAAAAGAGCTTGAGGGCCTGGGTATTAACTTAAAAATGCCAAAATTATGTACCGTTGTTGAATCACGTAAAGCATTTAAGGGATTAAAGTCGTACTCACTGGGGAATTTATCGGCGCACTTTAATTTAGATTTAACTAATCATCACCGTGCATTAGACGATGCTAAAGCGGCCGCGCAGTTATTGTTACTGGTTCAACAAACAGACAGCCAGTGATAAATTTGAGCCAGTTAAATGCAGTAAGGTACCTTGCGTATAAACACAGGGTATTAAAAAAATAGGTTTAATAGGTTTATCTATTTTTAAATGGGCGGTTAAAACTGCGCTTATAAAAATAATCGCTGTAAGCTTTGCAATCCCATGATAATATTAAATTTAGGTTAACAGATTTTAGGGTAGATGCTTTAAAAGTGGTGTATGTTTCTGAGCAAAAAAATAATAAATTAAGGATAATAATGAATCATCAACAATTGAGTGCCACTTTGCTGGTATTGGTGGCTTTAATAACTGGCTGCAATTCGTCACCAGTCAGTCTTTACAGCGATAATACCATGAAGAAAAAAGAATATAATGGTGTTAAGGCATACAAAAAAGGGGAGTTTGAAGAAGCTTTTAACTATTTAGAAGAGCCTGCTGCATTGGGTTATAAAAGTGCACAATACACCCTAGCGTTTATGTTTTTAAAAGGACAATATCTAGAGCAATCAACTAAGCTTGGTATGGGGTGGTTGGGGGTTGCTGCAGAAGCTGGTGTTGAAAATTGGTCACAACAATATGATACTTTTTATGCCGCAGCGACAACAGAAGACAAACAACAAATAGATGCAATTGTTGCAGTTTATATTGAACAATTTGGTGTTAAAGCTCAAAACATGACATGCCGTAGGTCAACATCACCTAGGCGCACATTCGGCGAAATTAAAATTGATTGTAGTAAACATGACGGTGCTGTCACTGTGTATGAAGTAGACACAATTGAATGAAGCTAGTTGTTAACTAGCTTCTTTTCAAAGTCACTTTTTACGATATCGAGCGCTTTTAATACTTCTTCGGGCTCTACATCGTGTTGCTCTAATATCATAATTAAATCAACAGCGAGTTTTACGTGTGTAGGAGCTTGTTCTAGCGGGTTACTCATGGAGCTCTTTCTTTTTAGCTATTTGATCAATCGCAAAATTAATGGCAACTTCTACACGTTGCTGCATATCTAAACGATCTGTTTGAGTTAAATAAAACGCCATATCTACATCATAACGAATATAGCGGGGGGGTAATTGATTGAGTACGGTACAGCAAAAGTCAGCCATTACATCGTCGTTGTAACGCTCATTAAGTTTACGTTTTTCTATTTCTTCTAAAACGAGTTTTTCGTAAAAATTGTGTATGTCGTCATCTAATCGCATATTCCTGTCACTCTTTTTTATTGTCTGTAATGAGTCTATACCAAGGATTGTTATAAATCGAGAGCCGCTTTAAATAGTTGCTTATGGACACTAACTAAATTGTTGATGTTACGTTGATAACCGCCACCTAAAGCGCACGTCAGTGGTATGTTTCGCTGCTTACAAAAGTTAAGAACAGCAAAGTCGCGTTTATACACACCAGCTAGAGAAACATCAAATAAGCCGAGTTCGTCTTTGGTATAAATATCGGCGCCCGCATTATATAAAATAATATCGGGCTGGTGGAGACGAACACATAACTCAAGAGCTTGCTCTAGTGTTGTTAAATACTCTGCATCTGTGGTGTTTGCAGGTAAGCCAAAGTCATAGTTTGAGAGCTGTTTTTGCCGAGGAAAGTTTTGTTCACAGTGAATTGAACAAGTAATTATCTGCTCGTGCTGTTGGGTTATTTGCGCGGTACCGTCACCTTGGTGTACGTCACAATCAAATATTAATACGGTGTCGGCTTGCTCCGTTGCAATAAGATGCGCTGCCGCAATGGCTAAATCATTAAAAATACAAAAGCCACTGCCGTAATTGCTATAAGCATGGTGGTAGCCGCCACTTAAATTAGCCGCTAAACCACTTTTAAGTGCACTTTCAGCGGCTTGAATACTGGCACCAACAGAGCAAAGTGTTCGCTCAACAAGTTCAGGAGAGTGAGGGAATCCCATTTTCTTAACCGCTTTGTCAGTTAACGACCCGTTTAAAAAGTTAGCAATATAATCTGAGTTATGGCACAAGTTTAATTGCGCTATTGTTGCAGGAGAAGGCGATATAAACTGGGTATAGCCTAAACATTCAACTTCATGTTTAAGCTGCTGATACTTTTTAATTGGAAAGCGATGGCGTTCAGGTAACTCTAATTGCGAGTACAGATCGTGATAAAAAAGCTGCATTAGCGTAGCTGTTGTTTTTCTACTTGTTGAATTTTGTCTTCGGTGGCAGAAATTGCTTTTCTACAACGCCCGAGTCGCGCATGAGTGGTTAAAATTTCCTGGTTAAGCTTTTGTGCCTGCGCTGGTGATGCTTTTTCCATTTGTAATTTACGCTCTTCAATCATTAGTACTAGGCGGCGCTCAAATTCATGGTTTTGTTTAAGTTCATCATATAATTCGTGGGATGATTGCATGATTTTTTGCACCGCTTGTTTATAAACAGGCTGTTTAGCACGAGGCTTATAATGACTTTTATTTTCTTTCACCCAAATAGGGGTCGATTTAATAACATTAAATACCGCTTGTACCTGACTGGCAATACGCTCAAGTGCATAGGTGTAAGCATGACGGTGTTCGCTCGGTGGTAGGCTGGCTATTTCATCTTCTATTTCTACTACATAGTCGGCTAAGTTCATGCTTTTGGTACTAAATACGGCTCTGTCAAATAAGCTCGGCTGTGCCTGCATATACCGATTTTTAGAAAAGAGCTTTGCTTTGTCAAATTGCTCTGCCTGTTGCTTAAGCGTGGCAACTTGTTGGCGTAGTTTATCTAAAGCGGCAGGTTGCATGTTAAAAGTATGCCTCGTAAATTAGTTTTAATGCTAAAAGTATAACCATCGTATTAAATACTGGGCGAATAAATTTACTGCCAAAACGAATCGCTGAATGTGCGCCAAACCATGCACCAAGCATGATAAAGAAGCCCATTGTAATTCCCAGTAAAAAGTTAACATGGCCAAGTGCAACAAAGGTGATCAGCGAGATAAAGTTAGAAACAAAGTTCATTGAACGCGCCAAACCACAATTGAGTAACAAACTCATTTTATAAAGCATACCGTTTGAGGCAGTCCAAAAGGTACCCGCACCAGGGCCGGCTAAACCATCAAAAAAACCTAAACTGAGTCCCTGTAACCATTGTTTTACTTTTAAAGCGGGAGTGAGCTTAGGGAGCGCATCACTTTGTGTGGTGCTTAAGTTACCAAACAAACTGTAACAAGCCACTAGGATAATGATTACAGGCAGCAACTTGTTTAAAAAGTCGATGCTTAAATGATCAACAAGCAGAGTGCCCAGTAAAGCGCCTATAGCGGTGGCCAAAATAGAGGCGAGCCAGAACTTCGGGTTAAATAATTGTTTTTTATAATAGGTAATACTGGCGGTTAACGAGCCAAAACTGGCGGCCAATTTATTAGTGCCAAGCGTTAAATGAGGAGGTAATCCCGCCGTTAACAGTGCCGGTACAGTGAGTAAACCACCACCGCCAGCAATAGCATCAATAAAGCCAGCTAAAAGTGCAACGCCACATAAAATAGCCCAAGTCGTTGGGTCGAGTGCAAGTTCAAACATCAGTAATCTATTTGTCTTTTAAAAGGTGGTAAGGTGTCGAGCATGGCTTTGCCATATCGTTTGGTGATTAAGCGTCTATCTAAAATAGTTATTGTGCCAATATCACTTTCTTTGCGCAGCAGTCTACCACAGCTTTGTACCAATTTCTTTGCTGCGTCTGGCACGGTTATAGATAAAAATGGATTACCGCCTTTACTTTGCACAAACTCCGCTTGTGCTTCTTCGATAGGCGAGGTGGGCACCGCAAATGGAATTTTTGTAATAATTAGATTTTCTAAATATTTACCAGGTAAATCAAGGCCTTCAGAAAGGCTTTGGGTGCCAAATAAAATACTGCCTTTGCCTTCATCAATATTTTTAGTGTGTAATTTGAGTAAAGCTTCCCGTGACATTTCACCTTGTACTAATAAGTTAAATCCTTTTGTTCTAAGAAACTTACTTACATGATCCATTTGCCAGTACGAGGCAAATAACACTAAGTTGGCCTTTTTAGTTTTTAGATACTCGGGTAACGTTTTAGCAATATGATCGCTAAATTCTTTATCTGTTGGCTCTATGCTCGATGCAGGAATTCGCAGAGTGGCCTGTTTTGGGTAGTCAAACGGAGAGGGGACTTTAATGAACTTTACCCCTTCTTCTTTAGCAAGACCGCTTTCATAGGCAAAGTGATCAAATGAACCTAGTGCGCTCAAGGTAGCTGAGCATAACACGGCTCCAGCACATTCGCTCCACAGCTTATCTTTTAAATAGTAACCGACCTCAATAGGGCAGTCGCTAAGCAAGTGATCATGATGGCTTTTATATTCAAGTCGCTTTATCCAACGCGCATGCGGTGTGCCTTCGCCTTTAGTGGCGTAACTAAACCATAATTTATTAAGTTGTTCTAATCGGTTTATGTATTGCCCACTTTCAGCCAGAATGGGGTCGGCGACATAAGGTTTAATATCACCGTCGCTTACATCTTGGGTGAGGGTATCGTGCATTTTATTCAAACACCGTAAAGCATCAAGCGTAGCCTCACTAATGTCTTTTGCCTTAGCGTGTAACGATTTAGGTATTTCACCATGTTCAAAGCGATAGGTATCGTCTTTTGAATATTCAAAATCGGCGTTGTCTAGAATATCGCGCACCACTTTTAAATCTTTGTTAGCATCGTTAACGCTATCGCATAACTTAAAGTTTTGCCCAATACCTTTTTGACCCACTAACACTTTGGCCATTTTGCCACTAAATTTAGTGAGTTTGTCGAGCCAATCTATCGTGCCTTTTATCGTAGCTGCAGCAGATGAAAAATCGCGGGTAATATGCGCAAGGTGATGCGCTTCATCGATTACATAAATGGTGTTGTCGGGCTCGGGTAAAATTTTTCCGCCCCCTAAATCTAAATCAGCTAACAGTAACGAATGGTTTATAACCAATACATCCATTTGCATTAATTGCTGGCGGGCGAGTTGAAAAGGACATGTTTGGTGTGCTTTCATCTGGCGTTGGCAGGCATGTTTATCGCAGGCGATTAGTCCCCATACTCTATCAGGGATGGTATCGGCCCAGCTGTCTCTATCACCTTGCCATTTTTTATTGATATAGGCATCGTAAAGTTGCTTTAAGCACTTAGTTTCCATATCACTTAATGGCGATGTAAGGGTAGGCATAAACTCCATTTGAGTTTGGCTATCGCTGTTTAGCGCATTATGAAGTTTGTGTGCACAAATATAACGTTGGCGGCCTTTTACTAAATCAAATTTAAAATCGAGCCCTGAGTGCTTTTTAAAAAATGGTAGCTCTTTAGCGATTAATTGCTCTTGCAAAGCCACAGTAGCTGTGGAAATAACCAATTTCTTTTTTTGTGCTAATGCCAGTGGCAGAGCGCCTAGACAGTAAGCTAATGACTTGCCGGTGCCAGTACCTGCTTCAATAACACAAATACGTTGTTTTTTATGGTATTCACCGGCTAATGTTTTTGCTATTTCAGCAACTAGGTAGTTTTGACTACTACGAGGGCGGTAATCGGTTAGGTTATTTGCAACATGCTGGTGTACTTGTCTAATTGTTTTTTTAAGTGAGCTCGATAGCATGTGATGATTAACCTAAAATATGTATATAATTACAGTGTATATATTAAGTGGGATCGAACATTGACACAAGCAATCTATCAGGGCTTTATTTTATCAAGGCAACAATACGGGGCTAAAAATGCACAAGGTATTACTTTGTGCTATTGGCTAAGCTCTGAGCAAGGCCCGATAAAAGTGACGATTGAAAATCAGCAAGCGTTGTTTTTCATCCCATTGGCAGAACAAGATACTGCAAGTGCTTTACTGGATCAGGCAAACATAAAAGCGCAGTTTAATAACGTTGAACTTTGTCACTTTAGTGGTAGTGAATGTGTGGCCTGTTACTTTAATGATATAAAAAGTGTATACACTGCACGAGCTCTTTTAGAGCAAGTAATGCCAATTTATGAAGCCGATGTGCGCCACAGTGACCGCTTTTTAATGGAGCGCTTTATTAAAGGGGGCGTATGGGTAACCGGTAATGCCAAAGCTCAAAACGGCTTTATTGAAATTAGTGAGGCAAAGCTTAAAGCAAACGAAGATTACACACCAACGCTTAAGTCTGTTTCTTTGGATATAGAATGCAATGCCGATGGCGTGCTATTTAGTGTTGCACTGGTGGGAAATGGCCTAGATTGTGTATTAATGATAGGTGAGCCACAGCAGCAGGGCGATCCGACATTTGAAATAGATTGGTGCTATGACGAAATTAATCTGCTCACCAAGCTGCAGCAGTACATTATAAATAACGATCCCGATGTTATTGTTGGTTGGAATGTTATTGATTTTGATTTTAGTTTATTGCAAGAGCGCGCTGAGGCGTTAGGACTTACCCTGAGTATTGGCCGAGATAATCAACCTTTATATATTAATAAAGGCCATTACACCCGATTAACGCTCCCAGGACGATGCGTCATTGATGGCATTGATACTTTAAAAAATGCCACTTATCGATTTGATAGCTTTTCGTTAGCTAATGTTGCAGAGCGTGTGCTTAACGAGTCTAAATTAATAAAAGCTGATAACCGATTATCTGAAATTGTACGCCAATTTAATGAAGACAAGCTCGCTCTTGCTGCCTACAACCGCCAAGATTGTATTTTAGTTAATCAAATTTTCGAAAAACTAAAGCTGTTTGAATTTGCCATAGTCAGAACTAAAATCACCGGCCTCGAACTTGAGCGCATGGGTGGCTCAGTTGCCGCATTTACAAACTTATATTTACCGCTGTTACATCGCAGTGGTTATGTTGCTCCCAACTTAGGCGATCATGGGCTATCTTTTGAAAGCCCTGGTGGATATGTGATGGAGTCGACTCCGGGGCTTTTCAAAAACGTTTTGGTACTTGATTTTAAAAGCTTATATCCGTCAATTATGCGTACGTTTTGTATTGACCCGTTAGGTTTAATCGCAGGGTTAAACGCACCAGAGCATGCTGTAGAGGGGTTTAATCAGGCGTTGTTTTCAAGAACGCAGCACCACCTGCCAAAATTAATTGAGCACCTGACACAAACTCGCCAAGAAGCAAAAGACACTAATCAACCGATGCTCTCGCAAGCGATTAAAATTATTATGAATAGCTTATATGGCGTACTGGGCTCTAAAGGCTGTCGGTTTTACGACCCGCGTTTATCGAGTTCTATTACTTTACGTGGCCATGAAATAATGCAAACAACTCGTAAATGGATAGAAGCGCAAGGCTTTGAGGTGATATATGGTGATACCGACTCTACGTTTGTAAAACTTAGTGAAGATACCAGTCCTGAGCAATGCAATGAAATTGGCTGCCAACTTGTTCGACATATCAACGAAAAGTGGCAGGTAGACTTAAAGCAGCGTTATGACTTACAAAGCTATTTAGAAATTGAATTTGAAACCTATTACAGTCCGTTTTTTATGCCAACTATACGAGGTAAAAAAACAGGTTCTAAAAAACGTTATGTTGGTCAAGTAACCAAAAAGAATGAAAAAAAGTTGGTCTTTAAAGGTATGGAAACCGTCCGCAGTGATTGGACTGAGTTTGCGCAGGAGTTTCAAACACAGTTGTTTGAAACGCTTTTCTCTAGTCACTTCGAAATACAGCAACTGCACAATATAATAAATAGCTACACGCAAAAATTATACAGCGGTGACTTTGACCACAAGCTCGTTTATAGGAAGCGTTTAGGGCAGCACCTGAGCGATTATATTAAAAATATCCCACCTCACGTTCAAGCAGTTAAAAAACACAAAGCGAGCCATCATGAGTTTGAAATAAAACGCGGACAAGTAATCGAATATGTTTACGCAATAACTGGCGCCGAACTTTATACCGGTAAAAACACCCTTAATTACCCCCTATACATTCAAAGACAGCTTGAACCAGTAGCGCAAATGATATTAAGCGCATTAAACACATCAACTGAATCTACCCAAGCTACATTATTTTAACTTAGTCATAAGGAAAATAGGCATTTTATAGGTTGTTTTTCGATTTTAAGTTCCTACTTTGCATAAAAATTGTAAAATTTGAAGTTAACATTTGTGAACTTGGTTACATATTTATTCAAAAGCACTACAAAATAAAAATCTAACTAAAATAAATAATACCCTTTTAAATCAGTGGTATGTTTTTTGTTTTTAAGGTTGTTTCTAAATTGCACCCAAAGATAAGTTTAAAAGTTGCACAAAAAAAACGTAAAAATGATAACGAGAAGTCGCTTAAAGTATGTTTAAAGTTAATTTAATGTTGACCACCTTGTGTTCATAGTATTATCATCTGTGACGTGATCACAAATTAATTAACAAAAAGTGGTCGAAAATAAAAAACAAATAGTATTCTAGGGAGAATCAAATGTTAAATAACAAAGTTTCAAAAGCAGTTCGCTTAGCGATCGCTTTTGGTGCAGCTTCTACTGCTGCTTTCTCAGCAAGTTCATTTGCTGCAGAAGAAGAGTCTGCAGAAAAAGTTGAGCGTATTGAAGTTACTGGTTCACGTATCAAGCGTGTTGACATGGCAGGCGATTTGCCAGTTACTGTTATCGACCGTGCTGCGATTGAATTAAGCGGTGAAACCTCAGTTGCTGATTTACTTCGTAATACTACTTTCAACAGTCTGGGTTCGTTCCGTCCGCAGTCAGGTAGCTCAGCTCAAGGCGCGACAACAGTAAGCTTACGTGGTTTAGGTTCAGACCGTTCGTTAGTTTTAGTAGACGGCCGTCGTTTACCGAAGTCGACTCTTACTGGTTCTAGCCAAGATTTAAACTCAATCCCAATGGCTGCAGTTGAGCGTGTTGAAATTCTTACAGATGGTGCTTCTGCACTATACGGTTCAGATGCAATCGGTGGTGTAATTAACGTAATCCTTCGTAAAGATTTTAATGGTGCAGAAGTTACTTTAGGTTCTGGCCGTATTGAGCATGAAGGTGGTGACCGTGAAAATGGTTCTGTATTATTCGGTGCATCTTCAGATAACGCTCGCGTTCTTGCTGGTGCGTCTTGGAGTGGTCGTGACATTGTTTACGCTCGTGACTTCCCTTGGTACAGCCCAGGTGGTTCAGTATATTCAAATAACTTCACTACGTTCACAACGACAGATGGTGAAAGAGCAAGTAACTTTGATTTCTTCTCTCCTGAAGCTACATGTGAAGGCGTAGGTAACGAAAACTTCTACCGCATAGGCGCTCGTTGTGGATTCAACTTCGCAGCTGTTTCTGCTGATGAAGCTTCAATTAAAAACCGTTCTGCGTTTGTAAAAGCTACGTACGAAGTTAATGATGAGTGGAGTATTTTCACTGATATCAACATCGCTCAAACTAAATCGTTTGGTCGCTATGCACCAGGTTTAGATACAACAGCATACGATTCATCACCTGACACTGTATTTATTAGCGCAGACAGCCCTAATAACCCTACTAACCCAGATAGCCCAATTTACGATCCATCACTTGAAATGGAACAACAGGGTTTAGATTTCTGGCATCGCTTTGCTGCATTAGGTAACCGTGATAATAATCTTTCTACTGAGCTTAAAGATATCGGGTTTGGTACTTCAGGTTTCATCGGTGATGTTTCTTTAGAAGCGGGTGTTCGTAAAACAATTAATGAAAGCCATAACGTTGGTGAAGGTTACATCCTTCGTAGTATTGCACGTCAATACATTAACGATGGCACTTACATGTTAAACGACCCATTTGGTGCACCAGAAGAAGTTAGAGGCGCAATGACCGTAACTACTTCACGTACTGGTAAATTTAACCAAGAAGAGTTTTACGCAAATGCTGCATTTGACGTAATGGAAACAGACGCTGGTGCAATTCAAGCATTTGTTGGTTTTGAATACCGTACAGAAGATTACGCTGATGTTTACGATTCACTTTCTGCTGCTGGTCAAGTAGGTGGTTCTTCAGGTAGCAGTGCAGGCGGCAGCCGTTCTGTTCGTGGTTTATTCTTTGAAGCACTAGTTCCTGTTTCTGAGCAATTTGAGCTTAACTTTGCTGGCCGTTATGATGATTACTCTGATTATGGTTCAGATTTCTCACCAAAAGTATCAGCACGTTACAACCCAATTGATGACTTAGTACTTCGTGCATCATGGGGTAAAGGTTTCCGTGCTCCATCTTTACCAGATTTAACTCAACAGCCATCTGAGTCTGCTGATTCAGTATCTGATGAAGCTACTTGTTTAGCAATTGGTGAAGCTGCTGACTGTTCATCTCAAATCAATGCCTTAGTTATTGCGAATCCTGGTCTAGGTTCAGAGCAATCTGATCAATATTCACTAGGTGCAGTTTACCAAGCAACTGATGCTATCTCTTTCGAAATTGATTACTACAACATTGAAATCACAAACAGAATCCGTGCTTTCAGTGCGCAATCTATCATTGATGCACGTTTACGTGGTGACTCAGTACCGGATGCGTTTACTGTTTCTCGTTCACCAAATGGTGCGATTACACAGCTTGTTCGTGGTTTTGGTAATGACGGTAGCTTAGAAACTTCAGGTATCGATTTCAAAGCGAACTCATTATTTGATTTTGGTGATGCAGGTGCTTTAAGAACTAACTTAAATGTATCTCACATCATTGACTACAGCACTGATGGCGGTCGTAACTTTGTAAATGACCCAGGCGTTCCACAAATGCGTGTTAATTTATCAAATGTTTATTCTTTCTCTGACTTTGATTTCACTTGGAATCTTAGCTTGATTGATAGTCAGTGTGAAGATATTACAGCTGATGGTGCATGTGAAGGTCATATCCCTTCTTGGGTAACTCATGACTTACAAGTAGCGTACAACACTCCTTGGAATGGTAAAGTAAGCTTTGGTGCGCAAAATGCATTTGGCAAAAAGCCACCACTATATGCTTCAGGCGGTCGTGACTACAACTTCGACCTTTACTCAGGCTTCGGACGTACAATGTACTTAAACTTTAAGCAATCTTTCTAAGTTTAATTATTAATTGAATTAAAAGAGTGACTTTATAGTCACTCTTTTTTTTGGAGGAAAAAATGCATTGGGACCATTATTGGAATTTTACTGGTGCTTTATCTAGTTTTGGTGATGCAGAGTTAGAGTTTGGTTATCCGGATGAAATTCTAGAGTTTTGGAGTGATTTAGTTCTTTCTGAAAAAAACTGCAATTATTTAGACTTGGCTACAGGCAAAGGAGCTTTAGCAATTTGGCTGCAAAATCGTGTTGATAATTTGGGTCTTTGTGGGAAAGTCTATGGGTGTGATTTAGCTAATATAAACAAGGATAAAATTACATCAAAGAATCCATCTATTAATGAATCAATAAAAAAAGTAAGTTTTGATTTCAACACTCCTCTTGAAAAGCTTCCATACCCTGATAATACTTTTGATGTAATTGTAAGCCAATTTGGCTTTGAATATAGTGATTGGAGCAACTCTTTACCTGAAGCAATAAGAGTGCTTACAGAAAACGGTAAAATTAGTTTAATGCTTCATACAAAGGAGTCTGTAATAACAAAAGACTGTAGGGCTGGTATTAAAGTTTTAAAATGGCTTATAGAAGAGCGGCTATTTGAAGATTTAACTAGTGTTATTAGCTTTAAATCTAATAACCAAAGTTTTAAATATAAAGAGTCAAATACGAATTTGATAAACAAAATAAAGGCTTACCCTATTGGTTCACAAGATGAACAAGTTTGGTATAACGATATTATTTCAAAAATTTCCAAAATAATGATTAATATAAACACTAATAGTCTCCATCATTTAGAGAGTTTAAAAGATAGTGTTTTTCAGCAAATTACACGTTTAGAAGATCAAGTTTCAGTTGCGTTATCAAAAGCCGAAATAATAGACAACATAAAAAAAGTTGGCATTAACCTTAGCGTACTAGAAGTTAAAGAGTTTTACGTTGAAGATAGTTTGTTTTCATTGGTTTTAAATATTGAGGTTTAATGCTTATTACTTTAATTCATATTTCTAACCACTTTCTTTATGTTTACAAACTTTAACAATTGGAAGTGCGAGATCGACTTTTTAGATCTGAAAATAGTCGTTTAGTTGATAAAATGCACGGAGTTTAATCGCAAATTATATAAATAAGGACAAAGAATGTTTTTAATCAGGGTGTTGATTATATTCTCACTTTTAGCAAGTTTCCCGTCTAAAAGTGAAAATTCATTGGAAGATTTTTTTATTAGTGGTGGATATGTTGAAGTTAAAATTTCCCCGAATGGAGACTTTTACTCTATTACTTACAACGAAGATACAGAGGTTAAATTAGTTGTAATCAACAAAGATACCGGCAAAGTATCTTCTGCCTTTTCTTTTGGTGAGTATCATAAGGTTGAGACAGTAACATGGCTCAATGATGAACGTTTCATGATGACTGTGAAAAAGACCGTTGGCTATCTAGACACCAAAGGTGGAAGACCTTTTTATGTTGCTGCTAATGTTGATGGCTCTAAAAGAAGAGAGTTACTATTCTCAAATACTTCATACTTACAAGTTATTAGCACACTGCCTGATGATGATGAAAACATTTTAGTATCTAAGGGTCATTACAACGATGATTTTGCTGTAAAAGTACATAAACTTAATATTTACAATGGCCGAATGGATTACGTTGCGGGTCAGCCTAAAGATGATGTATTTGGAATTACTGCTGATATTGAAGGTAATCCACGAATTGCATTTCATTACAAAGAGACTAAAGATCAAAAGCTTGGGGAGGGGGACCTTAGTGTTTATTTTAAAAAGACTGTTGAAGCTGATTGGCAAAGTCTTAACTTAAAAATGTTAAATTACAAGAAAGGGGATACTCTTGCTTTCTTAGGTATGAATTTAAGCGGAAATAAGGCTTTTATAGTTAATGATTCAGGTCGAGCAACACAAGCCGTCTTTAGTTTAGATTTAGAAAATGAACAACTTAAGTTGCTTGCATCAGATGAAACAGTAAATATAAACACACCTATCTATGGACCAAAAGGAGATGTGATTGGTGTTTCTTATGAACCAAATTATTCAGCATATAAATATTTTAATCTAAATCAAGAAGATCAAGTTTACAAAAACTTAAGTGATACTTTTAAAAATTATCGTCTCGAGTTTACTAGCCATTCAAAGAAAAAGAATTTGGCGGTATTTAGAGTGGAAGCAGATACATCTCCAGCTACATTTTATCTTTATGATATAAAGTCAAAAAAAGCCACATTTATTGCCTCTGTTAATGACAAAATTGCTAAAGAGAAGTTGTCTCCAATGGAGCCTTTTAAAATTAAGTCACGTGATGGTGTTGACTTAAGTGGTTATATTACTCTTCCAAAAGGGAAAGCCGAAAGTAATTTACCTGCAATCGTTATGGTGCATGGGGGACCCCATGGCCCAAGAGATTACTGGGGCTATCACAAAGAGGTTCAGTACATTGCATCCTTGGGTTATGCAGTTATTCAGGTCAACTTTAGAGGCTCTGGTGGTTATGGTAGTGACTTTGAGGAAAGTGGCTACAAAAAATGGGGTATGGAAATGCAAAATGACGTTACTGACGCTACTCACTGGGCTATAAATGAAGGACTAATTAACAAAGATAAAATTTGTATTTATGGAGGAAGTTATGGGGGCTACGCAGCTTTGATGGGAGTTATTAGGGAGCCTGATTTATATCAATGTGCAATAGGCTACGTAGGCGTTTATTCATTACTTGAAATGAAAGAAAGTGGAGATATCCCTTTAAGTGAGTCGGGTCGTAAGTTTTTAGAAATGGTTCATGGAAATGACGAGAGCGATTTAAAGTTGCGCTCACCTGCGTTTAATGTTGACAAGATCAAAGCTAAACTATTCATTGCCCATGGTGAAGACGATGTAAGGGTTCCGATGGAACAATATGAAGCATTAACAAAAGCTTTAGATGAAATCGATTACCCATATGTTTCGATGGTTAGAGATGAAGGTCATGGATTTCATAAGCCTAAAAATATAACTGATTTCTACACAAAAATGGCAAGCTTTTTTCATGAAAGTCTTAAGTAAAATTAAACACCTAGGTTGATATAAAGTTTTACTTATCAACTTAAAAATATGAGAGTTATCAGATTTTTTAAGCATGTACACTGCATTATCAGATATATGCAATGGTAACTCTCATCTTATCTCCTTGTTTTGAAAGCCGTAATTTAAATCAAATAAATATTTTATATCCTTAATAATTTCACCTGCATTATGTTGATAAATTCTATTTTAGTAATTTGTAAATTTAGAAAAATACGGCATTAACCTTTCTTTTAAACACATTAAATTGATACCAGCTGTCGATATTGTTTTTGCATACCTTTAAAAATATATACATTTAATTTACTTTGTATAACTATTATTAAAACCTCTTACTTAAAGTCAAAGGTATAGCTATAAAGTAACTCGTGGCTTGCTGAACTATGAAGAAAGAGAACACTATTTAGTCTCATTTTGTTGATTTAGGGTTTTTTTTGTTGTAGTTATGTAAATTGATGATTAACTTGTTGTTTCTATGGCAAGTTACTTATCAGGTATAAATATAATAATATATTAGGGAAATTGACATGATAAATAACAAAGTTTCAAAAGCTGTTCGCTTAGCGATCGCCTTTGGTGCAGCTTCTACAGCTGCCTTTTCAGCTAGTTCATTTGCTGCAGAAGAAGAAAATGTAGAAAAAGTAGAGCGTATTGAAGTAACAGGTTCACGTATACTACGTGAAGGTGCAATTTCACCATCACCGGTTACTGTAATTACAGGTGAAGACTTGGTTAGCACTGGTGCGATGAATATCGGTGAAGTATTAAATAAACTGCCAGCCTTAGCTACTACTTATTCACTTGCAAACTCTGGTCGTTTTATCGGTACTGCTGGTATTAGCTTACTAGATTTACGCGGTATGGGCAGTGCTCGTACCCTGGTACTTGTTGATGGTAAGCGCCATGTTGCAAGTGCTCCAGGTACGTCTTCGGTTGATACGAATACCATTCCTAGCTCTTGGATTGAGAAAGTAGAGATTATTACTGGTGGTGCATCGGCTGTTTATGGTGCCGATGCGGTAACGGGTGTAGTTAACTTTATATTAAAAAAAGATGTTACAGGTTTTAATGTATCAGCAACAAAAGGCTTTGCTGATAATAGCTCATATCAAAATGAAAAGTTCACTGTCTCTTATGGCCAAGACTTTGCAGAAGGCCGTGGTAATGCCGCTTTCTCTTTAGAGTACAACGCACAAGACTCATTAAATGCGCTTGATAACCCATGGACTGCAACATCCTACGCATCGCTACCTTATGAAGTAGTAACAGGTCAAGCTCGCCCTGACGATCAACTCGATAGTGAAGAATACCCAGATAAAATCGTAATGCCAAATGCTGGTTACTACCTAATTTCTAATCAAGGTACTGTATGGAACCCGTTCACTGGTGGGATTATGGGCAAGTTCAATGGTGATAGTACCCTTGGTGATGTCTATAGTGGTCCGATTGCAGATGGCTCTTTTTGTGCGAGTCCGGGTTGTGATTACATTAATCTACGTCAATATTCAGAGATACAACCTAAATTTGATCGTATTAATTTTAATTTTAAAACAAATTATGATGTTACAGACGAGCTAAACGCATACTTTCAAGCTAAATACTCTAAAACAGAGGGCGAGAATGTAGGCCAACCGTTCTTCCGTTTTTACTCTGGTGCAAACCTAATACAACGCGACAACGCATTTTTAACACCTGATGTTGCACAATTAATGGATGATAATGATTTGCCATTTATTGGTGTGAACAAAATGTTTAACGATATAGGTCGTCGTCTTGAAGAAAATACTCGTGAAACAACTCGGTTTGTAGCAGGTATTCAGGGTTATATCAGTGATGACTGGGCAATTGATATCTCTTTAGTGCATGGTAAGTCAGAAATTGAACGTATTAACGGTGCAAACGTTATTATGGATAATTATGCTAATGCGATTGACGCTGTGTTTGATGACAATAACAATATTGTATGTCGTGACGCAGCAGCTCGAGCTGATGGGTGTGTTGCTGCAAATATAATGGGTGACGGAGCAATTAGCCAAGAAGCTATTGACTATGTGACAACGACTTCAATTGGTACATCAGAAATCAAGCAAACTGTATTCAATGCAACATTTAGTAATTCGGCAATTTATGAACTACCAGCGGGTATGGTTGGTTTTGCTGGTGGTGTTGAGTACCGTGATGAGACAAGTGTGACGATTGAAGATGCTTTTGCTAAAACTGGGGCTACATTCTTTAATGCACTTGGTGAAACGGATGGTGGTTATGATGTAACAGAAGCTTTCTTCGAACTATCAGTGCCACTGATTGAAGATGTATTTCTAATAGATACATTAGTATTTGATACCGCGGTTCGTTACGCTGATTACTCTACTATTGGCGATGCAACAAGCTGGAAGTTAGGTCTTGATTGGACTATTACACCAGAGTTACGCGCTCGCTTTACCTTATCTGAAGCAATGCGTGCGCCTAATATCGACGAGTTATTTTCTGGTCAAAGTCAGTCTTTCGCAGGTGTTGACGATAGCTGTAAAGTTTCAGAGCTTGCACAATTAAGTGATGCAGGCCGAGCTATTCGCGAATCTAACTGTGCTGCTTTAGGTGTTCCAGCTGACTTTGATTCAAATTATGATAGTGCAACGCTAGAGACATTAGTTGGTGGTAACCCAGATCTACAGCCAGAAGAATCTAGATCTATTACAGCAGGTCTTGTGTACCAACCTGAGTGGTTAGAAGGGTTTAGTGTAACTGCCGATTACTGGGAAATTGATATTGATGACACAATCAGTGGCATTGGTTTCCAAACAATTATCGATCGTTGTGTAGATTCTCCAACCGGTATTGATAACCAGTTCTGTAAACTAATTACGCGTGACCCTAATACTAGTGAAATTACACTTCTAAAAGGTTTTGCGCTTAACATCGCACGTAGTCTTAACTCGGGTGTTGACTTTGAGTTTGGCTATGACTTCGACGCTTTAGGTGGTAGCTTCGGTACTAGCTTTATTGGTACTTATTTGATTGAAGCAAAAGACTTTCCATTCTCAGCTGAGCCAGAAAATTACACTGATTATGAAGGTGTTTTAGGTGATGAGACATGGCAGGGTAGTATCTCTGTTGATTATACATATGAAAACCTTGTTGTAGATTTCAGCACTCGCTTTATTAACGGTGTTGAGTTATACGATCATAAGTCTATCGAAACAAACCCGAATCCTTCAAATCAAATGCGTTACGGTTCATACTTTATAACTGATGCTTCAGTCGCTTATAAATTTGATAGCGGCGTAGGCTTTAAGTTAGGTGTTGATAACTTATTCAATCGTGGGTTACCGGGCTCAACAACTGGTACGGGCGCAGGTTCAGCGATTTATGACAATATCGGTCGTTTTGCCTACCTACAAGCTACTTACAAATTCTAAAGCTACTATTTATTAGTATAAAAATTTTATACTAATAAAGTTCCTTAGAATTGCTGGTAAGCTCAGTAAGTAATTAAATACCCTTAATCATGTTGATTAAGGGTATTTTTTTATATTTATACATAATATAGTGCTCTAAATTTATAAATAGTTTCAAAGTTAGCTGATTATTTATGAATATAAATATTAAAACGAATGTGAAATAGAGCTGTCTTTCTGAAAATTAACCATTGATTAGATTAAGAATTCTTACCTTTGATGACCTACACCCTTAGACCCTACCAGAGCGAGGCGGTTGAACGCACCGTTTTACACTTTAGAAAAACTAACGAACCTGCTGTTATTGTTTTACCTACAGGTGCGGGTAAAAGTTTGGTGATAGCAGAACTTGCGCGTATTGCTAAACAAAAAATATTGGTGTTGGCGCACGTAAAAGAATTAGTGGAGCAAAATGCTCAAAAATATAAAAGCTTTGGTCTTGAGGCGAGTATATTTTCCGCAGGTCTCAAAGAGAAGTCGTTAACCCATCAGGTCACTTTTGCCAGTGTGCAGTCGTTATCGCGTAATTTAGACAAACTTAATGAGCACTACTCACTACTTATTATTGATGAGTGCCACAGAGTAAATGGCGAAAAGAAAAGCCAGTACGGAAAAGTTATTAATGCGCTTAAATCTCACAACTCTGAATTAAAAGTATTAGGTTTAACCGCGACGCCTTACCGACTAGGGTTAGGCTGGATTTATCATTATCATTACCATGGCTTTGTAAGAGGCAATAAAGAGAGCCCATTCAAACACTGTATTTTTGAATTACCTTTGCGCTATATGATTAAGCATAACTACTTAACTCCCCCTAAAGAGGTTGATGCTGCGATTAGCCATTATGACTTTTCATCTTTAAGTAGCAATGCATTTGGGCAATATAGCAATGAGGATATGAATGCGCTGTTAAAAAAATCGACCCGTGCAACTCAAACAATTTTACAGCAGATTATTCAATATAGTGAGAGCCGTCATGGCGTGATGGTATTTGCAGCTACGGTTATGCATGCAAAGGAGGTAATGACTTATTTACCAAAGGGTCACAGTGCACTGATCACAGGCGATACTCCTAATAGCGAACGCGATAAAATAATTAAACAATTTAAAGCTAAACAATTAAAGTATTTAGTGAATATATCCGTTCTTACTACCGGATTTGATGCCCCCCATGTTGATTTTATTGCTATTTTACGCCCTACAGAGTCGGTAAGTTTATACCAGCAAATTGTCGGTAGAGGCTTGAGGTTAGCTGAGGGTAAAGATGATTGTTTAGTGATTGACTATGCAGGCAATGGCTTTGATTTATTCTACCCAGAAGTTGGAGATAAAAAAGGCGATAGCGATAATGAACCCGTGCAAGTGCTGTGTCCTGGGTGTGGCTTTGCCAATATATTTTGGGGAAAAACAGATGCTGATGGCAAAGTAGTTGAGCACTTTGGCAGGCGTTGCCAAGGTTTGCTAGAAGATGATGACGGGGCAAGCGAACAGTGCGATTATCGTTTTCGTTTTAAAGAGTGTGAGCAGTGCGGCGCACAAAATGATATTGCTGCTCGAAAATGCCATGATTGTGGTGCTGTGATGGCCGATCCTGATGATAAACTACGTAATGCGTTAAACCTCAAAGATGCATTAGTGCTACGTTGTAGCGGCTTGAGCGTGACTAAACTTAAAGAGCAATTGTTAAAAGTTACTTATTTTGATGAAGACGGGGCCAGTTGTGATGAGGTATTTGATTTAGCAAACAACGGAGCACTGTATTATTTTAATCAACAGTTTGGTAAACGTATTGCTCAGGGTCAATCGCCAACTAAATTTATCAGCGCAGATCAGGTTATAAAAGCCCAGTTTGATTTAATACCACCGGATTTTGTGATTGCTCGAAAAAGTAAAAAATATGGCTGGAAAGTAGCAGATAAACTTTTTGATTATAAAGGCAGCTTTAGAAAAGCAAACCAGCTAAGTCGATAGACTAAGCTGGGTATCTCATTCATCATGAAATTAGGGTTATGCTTCTTCTGCGTCTAATCCCCAACCATCGCCATAGCCATTAAAACTGTTCGCTATACTTTCAATGTATTGTTCTGCTTGGCCTAACAAAGCATGCTCTGGAACCATTTGTACATGGGTAATTACTTCCCAAACGCCAGTATCTTTACATTTTTCAACATCAGCAGTTTGCACTAATGCATCGTTTACAATCTCAGTTGCAAATTTTTCGGCATCAGCCTGTTGTTCAAATAAAATGTAAAAATCAATTTGTTGCATTTTACTTAAATCTACACCGGCGGCGGAAATTTCAGCAAGAAGCTGGCCATTATCATCATCAGGAAATTGCATTTAAAACTCATAAAATTAGTGTTTACTCATTAGCGCTATTGTAACCAAAATAAATTATTAAAGCGCAAGAATTTTTAGTTAAGCTCACAACGGTTTAATAGATTCGCTTAGTTTAAGCGCGGATAATGATTAAGTTAATGTTAGGCTCATTATCGCTATGCTATTATTGCCTTGTTAGTTCGTTGTTTTTTATGGGTACATAGTAAGGATGATTACTTGTTAAATCAGTTTTTAAAATCCGTTATTTGTTTTTGCTTATTTGTGAGCTTTTTCGCTATTGCAGCTGACAATACAATTGAAGATTATGAAATAAAAGGAATTAGTGGAGAGTTAAAAAACAACGTTGCTCTTTATTTAAAACCCTTAGTGGGTGAAAAATCAACCCGCTCACTGCGTCGTTACGCTAAAACGCAAGTTGAAGATAGCTTAAAGGCATTAGGTTATTACAGCCCAAGTGTGACTATTGAATTTAATAAAGATGAGCGAGAGCTTGTTGCCACTATTGAGCGCGGCTCTGCAACTCGTATAGAGGCGCTTAATATTAGCGTTAACGGGGAAGCTAAACACGACCCGTCAATTCTGCAAGTAATTGAAAGCATAGGGTTAAAGCAAGGCGATATTTTAAATCATGGAGTATATAGCGCAGCCTATAAAAGAATTGAATCAGTTCTGTTAGAACATGGCTACTTTGATGCTAAATGGCCAGCACGAAAGTTTGAAGTGTCATTAAAAAAGCATAGCGCCGTTATTACCTTTACCATTGAAAGTGGTGTACGTTATCGCTTTGGCGATGTGTTGATTACCAATCAAAGCCCCGCAGAAAAATACATTCGCTCTTTAGCCCCATTTCAACTAGGTGAACATTATAAAGCATCTAAGATTGCTGACTATAACCTAGATTTATCGAGTACTCCTTATTTTACTAGCGTGCGTGTTTACGCTGATATTTCAGCTAGAAAAAACAGCCAAGTACCTATTAAAGTGGACGTATTACATAAGCCCGCTAATAGCTATGAAATTGGTGGCGGGTTTAATACCGAGCTCGGTCCAAAGGTACGGTTTAAGTGGAGTAAACCATGGATCACGGAGCAGGGACACTACCTAGAAAGCAATCTTAATATTGCAAAAAAACAACAAGATATTTCTATGGCGTATACCATTCCGGTTAATGATCCTAATGATGATTTATGGCGCTTATCAGCAGGTTATAAACTTGAGGATGAATTAGCCGACGATATTTACAGTGAAATTTTAACCGCACAACTGCAAAGGCAATGGCTCACCGAACGAAAATGGATTAGAACTGCGTTTATAAGACGTGAGCAAGAAACCTATCGGATTGGCGACGGGGTAGAGCGCACCACAGAAATGTTATTACCAGGTATCAGTTATGCCCGAAAACAATCGAAGGGTGGCACCACCCCTTATTCGGGCGAGCAATGGTCTATATCGGCAGAGTTTGGGCTTGATAGTGTGCTCTCTAGTACCAATATTGTTAGGGTTCAATTACAGCATGCATGGTTGCGCACTTACCTTAATAAGCACCTTGTGTTTTTAAAAGCAAACGTAGGGGCCATGTTAGTTGACGATATTAACAATGTTCCATATTCATTAAGATTTTATGCTGGTGGCGATCAAAGTGTGCGTGGCTTTGCTTATCAATCAATCTCACCAGAAAATGACAATGGCGATCGCATCGGTGGTAAATATTTAATTGCGACGACGGCTGAATATAATTACCAATTTGCCAAAAACTGGCGAGCAGCGTTGTTCGTGGATGGAGGGACCGCAACGAATGATTTTTCTGAGCAATTTGAAGTTGGTGCAGGGTTTGGTTTTCGTTATTTAACGCCTATAGGGCCAATAAGAGTCGATCATGCATGGGGGCTCACTAAAGAAAGTAAAAGCACTCGTTTAAGTATTACCATAGGGCCGGAAATTTAATGTCTGTATTTAAAAAAGTCACGGCAGCACTTAGCACCTTAATTGTTGCTTTATTAGTGACATTGTTTTGTGTTGTTTTTACAGCTCCAGGTAATCAGCTAATTGCTTATAGCGCCAATAAGTTAGTTGACGGCTTAAAAATTGAAATAAAAAATGGGCGTTTTTTATATAATGATGCGTTTAATTTGCGCTTTGAGCGTGACGGTTTATTACTTAATGCCCAGCAGCTTAAACTAGATTTATTTTGGTGGCACTGCGATGGTATGTGTATTGATAACTTAAGTGCTCGGTCTATAACACTAAATTTACCAGCATCGTCATCTAATTCCCCTGATACACCTAGCGAACCGCTGGAACAAATCAGTTTGCCATTTAATATTGCACTTAAGCGTTTATCGGTCACTGAGTTTGTGTTAAATCATCCAAGTGCAAACGTAGTTGTAAATAATCTGGAGATTGCTGCAAAGGCACAAGGTGCTGATATTCAAATTAAAAGCGTGAATATTCCGAGTGTTTTAATCGCGTTAAAAGAGCAACCAGGAGAAAATACAGCCAGTTCTACCCCAATTACTGAGCTGCCAGCATTCCCTAATATCGCATTTATGTCGCCACTCAATATTTATCTAGAACAGTTTAATATTGTGCAGTTCATGGTAAAGCAGGGCGAACAGCAAAATATAATAAATAATATTGCGCTACAAATGAAGCTAATAGGTTCTGAGATTAACGTTGCCTCATTGTCTGCAAATTATCAGCAGTGGCAGCTTAATACAGCACTTAGCGCAAAGCTCAAAGACAGCTTACCTATTAATGGTGATATCAGTCTAAAAGGGCATGGTTATGATGCCAATATGCAAATAGGCGGAGACTTAGAGAAGCTTAATGTTGATATAAAAAGCAATGAATCTTTTCCTTTTCAACTTGCAGCCACGGCTAATCTTAAACAATCAAATTATCCGTTCAGTATTAATGGCGTTGTAGAGCAGTGGATTATTGAAACAGCGAGTAAAGAGTTAAAGGTAACCGACGTAAAATTAACCGCGCAAGGCAGTGCCAACGATTACCAATTAGCATTATTTGGTAATAGTCAGTTAGGTGCGTATCCAAGTGTGAATTTTCACAGCCAAATTAATGGCTCACTGAGCGAAGCAAACTTAAAAACCTTAGCCCTTAAAGCGAATGATAGTCAGGCTACTATCCAAGCGAATGTCGATTGGCAAAATGGGGTTAGTGCTAACTTTAGCGGCGGGCTATCGAGTTTAAAAGCGCAATACCTTACTGACACACTCACTAGCGATATTTCAGGGCAGTTTAAAGGGGCATTTGTTGCCAGTTCAAATAGCTGGCAGTTAAGTATGGATAATACCCAATTAAGCGGGTTACTAAATGATGTACCGCTTAATTTTGTTGCTCAATTTAACTTAAATGATGAACTTAAAGCCACTGTAAATAAATTTAGCCTTAGTAGCGGTACAAACAGATTAACTTTAACAGGTGAAGTTGATCAGCAATGGCAGATTAATGGGGCAATTGCGCTGCAAAGTAATGATGATGCAAAGCTTCCGTTTATTGCTAATGGTAAAGCCGATTTAAGTATACGAGGCGAGCGGTTGACGCCTGCAGTTGATTTAGCGTTAAAGCTAGAGCAGTTTATTTATGACGAAATTAATATTAATAAGTTGGCGTTAAAAGCACAGCTAGACACCGCTACTGATTGGCAAACAGATATTAGCGTTACTCTTGATTCAGCGCGTGTCATGCATCACTTAATTAATAAAGTGAATATAGTTGGTAGTGGTGATAAAACTGATCATCAACTAAGTGCATCTATTGATGCTGATGCTGGGGCAGCTACGTTTGAGCTTAATGGCAAACTAGCCAACGCGAGATGGCAAGGTGAGCTCAGTAACATTAGCATAAGCGATAAAACGCTTAGTTTTGAAAACGCTAAAGATATAGCCGTAACAATAGATTCGAAAACGGGCGACTTTGATGTGAGTGCGCATTGTTGGCAATCAAGTAATAGTAAGTTGTGTATTGATAGGTTAAATCAAACCAGCGAATTGGGTCAGCTTAACGTAAAACTGGCCAAGCTTTCATTGCAAGAACTAAAACACTGGTTACCAGATAATATAAGAACACGTGGTGATGTAGCAGGCGATTTTGCTGTTAATTGGCAAGCTGGCGCACTTAAAAATCTGCGCGCTAATTTAAATTCATCAGGGCTTAACGCGGTACTTATTAACGAAGAGGACCGATTTAAGCTACCTATAGAAACGCTAAACATAAGTGCTTTCTCTGATTCTAAAGTCGGCCAAATCGAAGCTAACTTAGAATCGAGTGTTTTGGGTAAAGTAACAACCAAAGTTGATATTGATGATATTCAAAATAAGCAAATGCTTAACGGTAATATTCAAATTGATAAAATATTATTGTCGGATATACAGCCTTTTTTAAACACTCTCGAGCAGCTTAATGGCGCCATTCGTGGGCAAGTTGCCTTAGCTGGCACACTCAAAGAACCCTTGTTAGAGGGGAATTTAAATATTGAGAATATTAACCTAGAGGGCGAGCAACTGCCTATTGCCCTTAAAAACTCCAATATTAATGTGGTGTTTAATAAATCCACCGCCACTATAAAAGGGGATTTAAATGATCCAGAATGCGGACAGGTAAAATTAACCGGTAATGTTGATTGGCAAGGTGAGCAACCAGCTGTAAACATGAATTTAGTCGGTAGTGAGTTTTTTGTGAGGGCACAACAAGGCGTTGTATTTAAAGTATCGCCTGAGTTAAAAATAAGTTTAGCCGACAACGCACTTAAGCTGGCAGGCGATGTTGTGGTGCCTTATGGGCGAATAGAAATTGAAGAGCTGCCAGAGGGGGCTGTACAGGTTAGTGATGATGAAATTATTCTAGATCAAACTACGCAAAGTACTAAAAAAGCCCCATTTGACTACGATATTGATTTAAAAGTAACAGTTAAAAATGATGTCAGAGTAGCTTCATTCGGACTTGAGTCTAAAGTGGTGGGTGATATGGATATAAAAATGAGCCAAGATTCACCCATTATTGCCATTGGTGAACTTAATTTAATTGAAGGGACTTACTTGGCATTTGGCCAAGACTTGATAATTAGAACCGGGCAAATTGGTTTTAGTGGCGCAATAGATAAACCTCATTTAAATATTAAAGCCATTCGTAACCCAAACAATACCGCCGATGGTGTTATTGCTGGTGTGACTTTAACAGGTAGTGTTGAGCAGCCAAATTTAAAAGTGTTTTCTGAGCCGGGTATGGACCAAGCGCAAGCCTTAGCGTATTTACTTAATGGTCAACCACTAGGAGAGGGCGACAGTTCAACCGATGCGATGTTAGCTCAATTATTACTTTCTCAAGGAGTGAGCAGAAGCGAAAGCTTAGTGTCTAAAGTGGGTGAATCGTTTGGCTTGTCAGATGTGAGCTTAAGCTCTAAAGGCAGTGGCGAGCAAACAAAAGTAGAAATATCAGGTTATCTTGCACCGAGTTTGCAGGTTAAATATAGCGTAGGGGTATTTGAGTCGCTTAGTGAAGTGGCGGTGCGTTATCAGCTTATGTCGAAGTTATATATAGAAATAACCAGTGGCTTGTATCAAAACGTCGACATACTGTATAAATTTAATTGGGATTAATTTTTATCTACCAATACTAATACCAATAATAAAAAGGAAAAGGTATGAAAAAATTTGTAATCACTGTTTTAGCATCGGCTTTGCTCGGGGGATGTGCCCAGCAAAGCACTTTACAATCAGCGCCGGTTAAAAACTTAACCAGTAGCGAGATTATTGCATCTGCAACGGATGAGCAATGGCGATGGGTCAACCCTGAGAACATTTTAAAACTAACGCTACCTACCGGTGCCGCGTATATTGAGCTCAATCCCGCGCTTGCGCCAAAGCACAGTGCTAATATTAAAAAATTGGCACGGCAGGGCTTTTATCAGGGCACTCATATTTATCGTTTTGTGGAAGGGTTTGTTGCTCAAGGTGGTGATAGCACGGGTAAAAAGTTAACTAAAACCAAAAATGGCACAGTACCTGCCGAGTTTTATTTAACCACCAACGAGCCGCTTATGATCACTGAAATGGGTGAAGATGGTTATGCACCAATAACCGGGTTTTTAAATGGTTTTGCGGTGGCGCAAAATGAAACGCGTGATCAAACATGGCAAATTCATTGTCATGGTGTATTTGCTATGGCACGCGACAACGATATAAATAGTGCTAGCACCGAGTTTTTTGTCACCATAGGGCAAGGTCCACGTTATTTAGATAAAAATATCACCGTATTTGGGCGAGTACTTACAGGGATGGCGCATTTTCATCAGCTAGCGCGCACACCTAAAAGTGGTAGCGAGTTTAACCCTATTACAGACTTACAAGTATTAGCCGACGTTAGCAGCGATAACAGCCGATTTAAAGTAATGAAAACAGACTCAGATGCATTTAAACAGTTAATTTCAGCTCGAGGTAGTCGTAGCGAGGAGTGGTTTGCGTATAGCCATAATTACATTGATGTGTGTGGAATGCCTGTGCCAACTAAGCAACTTAACGATTAAAAAAGGAGCCTAAGGCTCCTTTTTTGTTTAGCTTATTGACGGTTTATCTTTACCGCAAAAGGGGTATCGTTATGATGAGTTGAGCGATATGGATTAATATCAAGGCCGCCACGACGCGTATAGCGCGCATACACTTCAAGCTCTTTAATATTCAACTGAGTGGTTAAGTCGCTGTAAATACGCTCCACACATTGCTCATGGAACTCATTATGGGTCCTGAACGAAATTAAATAGCGTAATAATGACTCACGACACACTTGCTCACCAGTATAACGAATAATAATGCTGGCCCAATCCGGCTGTGAAGTAATTAAACAGTTCGATTTAAGCAAGTGACTATGCAAGGTTTCGCTAACCACTTTATCGCTTTGTGATTTTAGAGAATGTGCATCAATATGGTAGTTATCTATTTCAATATCCAACTCATCAATACACTCACCAGGAAGCGGTGTACAAGGAATACAATTGTAGTCGTCAGCGCTGTATAAGGTCACTTTTACCGGGCTATTTACCGCATTGGATAAGTCATCAATTAAATGTTGTTTAACAATGTCAATACTGCCAAAGCGACTTTGATTGAAGCTGTTTAAATAAAGCTTAAACGACTTTGACTCTATTATATGACTACTTTGGCATTCGAAAGTAAATAGCGCCACTGCCACTTGCGGTTTGCCTTTGGTATTTAACCAAGACAGTTCATAACCTGTCCAAATATCTTGGCCTTTGAATGGTAATGCGGCCTCATCAATACTCAATGCGTCGCGATTAAGCTTGCGAGCAATAGGAAAAAGCAAGTTGGGCGTGTATTGATCTACATACTCAGTAGATTGACCAAGTACGCTGCCTTTAAGATCGGGAGAATTGCTGTAATCTGTCATGTTTGCTCTTAAATAGTTACAATGGGAACATTATATCTAAATTAAATGAGTTTCACAGTATGTCTGTTGCAATGCAATTAGCCCAACTTCACCAACGCTTTAGTGAAAAAACCATCAAAAATACACAAAAGCAGCCACTCATTGCCCACGATGAGCAATGGCCAAGCCCTTGTGAAATAGGCACAGCCGATGAGAGCGGTATGATCCAATGGCAAGCGGTAGTGAGGGAGCCTGTAGGTTCACTCACTAACCTCGCTAACGCATTAGAGCTTGAATTTCCTGATGAACTTAGCCAGTTTTACGGCCATATGTTTGCTGGCAGTATTTTAGCCAGCGTTGATGGTCATCAAGTGGAATTATTACAAGCGTGGAATGAGGATGACTTTGACTTACTGCAACAAAATATCACGGGTCATGTTTTAATGAAGCGAAAGCTAAAGCAAGCGCCGAGCGTTTTTATTGGTTTAACTGATCAAGATGATTTACTTGTTACGGTATTAGTGGAAACAGGGGAAGTGTGCTTAGAATATGTAGGTAAAAAGCCACATCATGTACTCGCCAAAAACCTCAGTGAATTTATAGCGTCGTTGGCAGTATAATTATAAGGTAATTTTAAGGTGTGATGTTTTAGACATAGCACCTTAAGCATGGGATTTATTGAAAATCCCATGAAATATTAGACACTAAACCACACGGCTCGCACCTAAAATCAAATAATCCAAACCACGGCTCAGGTAATTTCCATTCACCTTGGCAACTTGGGCATTTTCGCTCAAGCTCTGAGGCTTTATCAACCCCACCTACACGGTATAAGTAATAGTAAACAGGCTTTTTAGTTAAAAAGCTGATGCGTTTGCTAATGTCTTTACCTCGGCGATACAAATCACTTTGTGTGCTGGCTATTTCCTCTAACGCAGGAAATTCACAGCGAGTTGCACCATTAATTTGAATTTGATCGCATGCTTGCCAATCTTCTTGCCATTTAATCAGGGTTTTATAATCGCCATTGGCAATTGCCGGAATATTAAATAGCGGAACGGGTAAAAAATCATCGCCACAATACAGTGGGCTGCAAGTATGCACATAAGTAGTATATAAAATATAGCTTGAGGGCTCTTTACAGCCATCGGCTCCATTTGAATGAATGTCTTGACCTATTATTTTCACTTTAGGTGCTAACAAGCCTGCATCATGTAGCTTTTCAACACTGTGTTTTACAAATGCACTGTTGTTAAGTGGGTGCATAGCATCCTCGGTCGGACACATAACGCGTGTTATAAAAAAGCCATCTTTCAAAACCGTCGGAAATTCTTCTCCAATGATTTGGCCATTAAAACGTAATGCATTTACCAAGCGATTTATTGCTTGCTCGGCTTGCTCTAAGGTGGTGTCTTGGTAGCAGTCAAATGTTAAATCAACAACAAACATTTATAGTCTCAAATTATTTTGGCGCGAGTAATGTCAGTAATTGATCTAACTTTTGCTCAATTCTATCTAATTGAGAGTTGTTCTGATCTTCATTACTGACACTTTGCTTTGGGGTTTTCATTAAATTATAAATTGAATCAGGATTATTCTTATATTGACTCACCGCAGCAATAATAACCGGCATTGGGGTCGGTGTTGTTAAACGACTTTTAGTTAGTGCAACAGTGGGAACTTTGCCTTCATCAAGAAGGACTTTAATAGCTTCAAATACAGCAGCATTCATTCAATTATAACTCTTTTATAAAGTAAGCTCGCAACATAGGCGCTGCGAGCGGGTATGGTATCAATAAAGTGGCTAAGGCACATTAAAATGCGCCATAAAATTAATTATTTTTGACGAAGACGTACGTCTAATTCATCAATTACTTCACTCCAATCGCCATCAACCGCTAGTGATTCGGCAATGAAATGTTGTTGGGCTTCATCCCAAAAGGGAGCATCTTGCAACAAGGTTGTATCGGCAATGGAGTGCGAGGCAATAAATGCATCTATTTGCGCATCCGAATCCGGCAGTCCTAGTTGGGCGAACAAGGTATTAATTGTATGTTTTGTTGTATCCATAATAATGCTCCTAAATGAATTAATATGTATTAACTCTAGGGGGGAATGGTATATCTAGCCAGTTTAACCCTTACTGAATTTACGCTTTATTTATTCAGTAGTAAGTCGCTAAAGCATGATCTGACTCAATGCAGTGGATGAGCGTACTAACTAAAATGTAAATTCGCTTATTTGTCTCACTTAGGTATATAGTTATATAAGCATTTGGTCATCGTTGTAGTTCAAAATTAATCCCAAACAAGTTACGCGGCGTAATGACAACGGGTATAAAATAATAAAGGAAATAAAATGACAGCCACAGCAGAATCGACAGACGCCTTTAGTGTTCAGCATATTGCACCAGAGGATATAAGCACAGCAGCCAGCCTAATTTATCAGGCATACCAAAACGATCCTATTTTACAAACTCTGCTAGGGTATAACGAAGACAACCCGCTCGATTATGAAAAAAAATTACGTGCACTTATCCGTGAGGAACTCAGTAGCTTTTGGCAAGAGAAGCAGCCTTTAATTGGCCTTTACCGCAATGATAAATTAAAAGCGGTTGCCTGTGTATTTGAGTCAAATAGCCAATTACAAGCTGAGCGTTATTGGCATTGGCGATTAAAGCTGATGCTAAGTGCGGGTTATTTGCAAACGAATCAATTAATTGAAAAAGAAAAAACCATTCGTGACGCACTAAAGCCGCAAGGGAATTATTACTTTTTAGCATTTATTGCAGTTGATCCACACTTTCACGGGCAAGGGTTTGGTCGCACCTTACTAAAGGGTTTAGATGGCTTAATACACGATAATCCTGAGTCTTCTGGTATGGCGGTATTTGTGACTCGCGACGAGCATACGCAATTTTTTAAATCTCAGGGTTTTGAGCACTTTAAACAACTTTCATTTAACCAAGTTAAGGGTGAATTACTATTTAAAGTTGCTAATGCTCAATAAAGGTAGTTGTTCATAATAGCGCATCTGTAAGCCTATGTTCCAAATCGGGCACACTAGTGTGAGATATATCCTACATTAGTGTGCTCTTTGTCAGTTTAAATCCATTATTTATCCGTTTATAAGCATCAAGCTTTTGTTATTTATAGTTATTTTTATTTTTTCAATTTTGTGACATTAAATTTTTTAGTTTTCCTCACTATTATACCCAGCCGTTTGGTTTAAACTTTACTTTGTCAAGACGACATAGCTCAATGACTGAGCTAATGCCATGGATATGGAATCAGGCAGCATAGTAGTGACTAGCAGGAAGCGCAAAGGACAAGTTAACACGGATGCAAGGATGAAACAGGAAGTACATGGAGTACTAAAATAGCTAGGAGCTATTTAAAGGATGACGATGCGATAGGATATTGCAGGATGCAATGGAGGGCTAACACGGTAGTTTGCTCGTTCAGTGGATGATAAACAAGGATCAGGTAAAGGATACCTTACAGGATGTTGGCAATTAGGGCGTAACTGAGGTTACGCCTTGGTTTTTTGTTTACAAAAATTATATCTTATGTGGTGGCACGACCACACTTTTTAGCTTTTCATCTTCCATGATTAACACTCCCTGATAAGCATTTTCACCATCGCTTGAAAATTCAAAAATAAATTCGCTTTTCATGCCCGGTTTACCACTTTTTAAAATGCCAAACCGACGCTTGCTACAAGCCACACTCATTAGTTGTACCTGCAATTGCTCACTTTGGCGTTTGGCATGAACGTTCGCTGCTTCGGCTATTTTACGATTTAGCCAAAAAAAATAAATTACAGCCCCAATAAGTATGAACGTCCATAAACTAGCCATTTAAGAGAATAACCTTCCAATTGCGCGAGCTAACGTCTCGCTTCTGTTTTCTTTACGTAGTAATGCTAATAAATGTGGGCGAATAGTTGGAATTGCAACTAAATCTGCAAAAATGCTGGGAAATAACTCAGCTATTTTCTCATGATGCGCACAGTTATCCATAAATACATGCAAACGCTGTGGCTCTTCTAATTGTTTAAAGCAGCGACCTGCAATAGTTAATAAAATGTCTGAGTCTTGCCCAAGCGTAGATTCTAAAGCGCAGTCAACCAGTTGTGCGCTAAGCCCTGTTGCTTGCCCTGATGATATGGCGCGAAGCGCGGCAGAAGCCGTAACCACATCATTATTCTTAAGAGCGGTTTGTCCATAACTTAACATTAACTCACTTAACGTGGGTGGTATTTCGATGTGTTCAAGCATTGCGCTTAATGGTTGTAATACTTCAACAGGTAAATTAGGCCACGCAGCGTGTAAGTGTTTTAAGTTATCAGCACTGTTGAGGCGATAAGCAAAATCAGCAATGCCTTGTAGCGCCACACTTTGCCAATTATCAAAACCAATCTGGCCACTAAAATAAAGCTGGGCATGCTCATAATACTGTGAGGCTGGTTGTTTTAATAACACTTTAACTTGTGCATTAAACGCTGCTAATTTATTTGCGTTAGGAGTAAATACGTACGGGTTATTATCGAGTTTGCCATCGGCTTGCTCGCCGGTTATTTCTGTTCCTAGTGCTTGAATTACCATATCTGCAAAATGGTCGCGGCTGGCACTAACGAGTTTACTTTGTTCATCAAGTGGGAATTTTAAAAACCACACATAGGGTTCTTTGCTAGCTTTACTATCCCAAAATTGAATCGCTAGCCATGCATGGCCTGCTAATGGGTAAGGGTAAGGAACTTGTGCTTGTTCAACAGCTAAAAATTGTTGTTTATCAAGCTTGGTAATATGCCTGCCAATATCAAAAGCACGCCATTGAGTTCCTGCACCGTCTAAAAGCTGGCCTAATGTGGCTATATGTTCACTCATGAATTTCCAACTGTTTTTACTACAAAATTACGCTAATTATACGCCATAGCGACTGTTGAGGGAACAGGGTATAATTGTGCAATATACAAAGTAAAGGGTGATTATGACTGAGCAAACCCAACTCTATTTAACACAATTAACGGCGCTACTTAAAAAGCATAAGCTTTGGCAAAATGAACCGATTGACCCTGCATTGTTGCATTCAAGCGTCCCTTTTTGCCATGATACGCTTACATTTGAACAGTGGTTACAGTTTGTCTTTATAGAAAAAATTCAGCAGATTATTACAATGAAACAAGCGTTGCCACGTAATTTTGCAATTGCTCCTATGGCGCAAATGACACTCACTGATAAATCCGGTAGCGAAGAGATTATTTCTTTGTTGACGCAAATAGATTCATTGCTAGGAGAGTCTGATGACAGAACGTCCAGCGCCAGTTAAATATGATGAATTGAACATTCTCTATCAAGATGAGCATTATGTAGCGATTGATAAACCATCAGGCTTACTTGTTCATCGCTCTTTCTTAGATAAGCATGAAACTCAATTTGCAATGCAAATGCTGCGCGACCAACTCGGTCAGCATGTGTTTCCTGTGCATCGCCTTGATAGGCCGACATCGGGTGTGTTGCTGTTTGCTTTAAGCTCAGAAGCCGCGCGTGATATGAATCAGTTGTTTATTGAGGGTACGATTGCAAAGCGTTATTTAGCTTTAGTACGCGGATTTGCGCCTGAATCTGTTTTTTTAGATAAGCCGTTAAAAGAAGAGCTAGACAAAATCGCTGATAAATTTGCCGATCAGGATAAGGCTGCCCAAGAAGCACAAACACAGTTTAACTGTTTGCATCAAGCTGCATTGCCTATCCCCATAGGAAAATACCCAACTGTTAGGTATTCTTTGGTAGAGTGTTTCCCTAAAACAGGGCGTAAACATCAAATTCGCCGCCATTTAAAGCATTTGTCATTACCGATAATTGGCGACGTTAATCATGGTGATAACCAGCACAATCAGTTTTTTAGAGAACACTTTTCTCTTAGAAGATTAATGTTATTTGCTACAGAACTGCGTTTTGTTCATCCTTATAGTAATGAATCTATAATAATTAAAGCGCCACTAGGTGATGCAATGTTGAGTATTTGCAAACAGTTAGGGTGGCCAAGTGAAGAAAAGGATTATTAATGGCACATATTAGTATTTTTGTAGGCAGCGTGTATGGTGGTGCTGAACGTTTAAGTGAGCAAATGAGCGATACCATTGAGCAAGCCGGCCATCAGGTAAGCGTATTCGCAGAGCCAAATTTAGAAGATATAAAAAATGCATCGCATATTTTAATTGTTACCTCAACAACAGGCCAAGGTGATATACCCGCTAACTTGGCAGAGCTTTATAATCAGCTTAACAGCACCTTTCCAATGTTAACTAATAAGCCATTTGGCATCGTGGCTATGGGTGATAGAAGTTACGGTGATACGTTTTGCGGTGCAGGGCGTAGTTTTGATGAATTACTACGTGACTTACAAGCTAAACCTGTTGGTAATCGATTAGAAATTGATGCCTGTGAAGATTTTGAGCCTTGGCCTGTCACCGAGCCTTGGTTACAAACTTGGCTTGGTAAATTACCCTCTTAAATGCGCAGTCTCTAAATGAAAAAACATCAACTGAGTTTGATTGTACTTGCGGGTGGCTTAGGTAGTCGCTTTGGTGGCAATAAACAAATTGCAGAGATTCCAGGGCTAAATTGCACTATTATGGAGCTGAGTATTATTGATGCGCATCACGCTGGAGTGACGCAGGTGGTGCTGATCATAAACCAAGCGGTACGTAGTGAAATAGAGCGTACTATTTTGCCCCGATTACCTAGTGATCTTGATGTGGTGCTGGTGGAGCAACATATTGAACAGGTGCCCGAACAATTTAAAGCAACACTTTGCCAGCGAGTAAAGCCTTGGGGCACAGGTCATGCTCTGTTGTGTGCCAAAGCCCACATTAATAACCCCGCTATTGTGATCACTGCAGACGATTATTATGGCGCGTCTTCATTTTTATTGCTTAGTGAGCATTTCAAAAAAAGCGCTGAATGGGCAATGGTAGGGTATCCGATTATTGATACTCTTTCTGAGCACGGTGGTGTAAATCGTGGGGTATGTAATATTGCGAATGGAAAGCTTGTTGCCGTAACCGAGTATTTGAATATTCAACAAGAGTCTGAGCATATTTTTGGCGATAACCCACAGGGTTTACGTGAAAAAGTTAGCCCAAATGCGCTTGGCTCTATGAGCTTTTGGGGGATAACCCCTTGCTTGTTTGATTATTTGGAGCAAGACTTTACAGCGTTTTTAGCACAATACAATACGGCTACACAGCAAGAATATTTTTTGCCTAACCAAATTGAACAGGTAATAAAAACCAATGCACAAACTGTTTTTATTTATACCGCCCGCGAGTCTTGGTATGGTGTGACCTATAAAGCAGAGCTTGTGAATATTGCTGCACACTTACGTGCATTACGCCAAGTATAAACGTCCCTAATTATCCTCGTTTGAGTCCAAAGAGTGAAGTAACCATGAGTTCAACCCCATTAGCAGCCTTTTTATCAGCGCGTTTTGGTATGGAAGATCCAATACTTAGTTTTAAACCAATAGGCAGTGGGCATATTAATACCACCATGTTGTTAAAGTCGACGCAGCAAGTGCTGGTGTTACAAAAGCTTAATACATTAGTTTTTCCAAAGCCACAACAGTTGGTCGATAATGCCAGGCTGATTGAAAAACACTTAAGCAATAAGCAGCAATTAGGTGAATTTAATTTAGTTATTTTGCATCATGTGCCAACAGTTAAGCAGGAATATTTAGTTCAAGCAGAAGAGGGCACATGGCGAGCACTTGAACTAATTGACGCTAGCTACAGTGAAGATGTAGTAAACACCTCTGCGCAAGCATATACAGCTGCAAACGCATTTGGCCAATTTGCTGCGGCTTTAGCTGATTTTGATGCGAGTAAGTTGCATGCAGTGATCCCTGACTTTCATAATTTAGCTATGCGGTTTGCGTCATTTAAACAGCTTGTTAGCCACAATCCACAGCAACGATTAGCAAATTGCCAAGCAGAGGTTGATTTTTGTTTAACACAACTTTCATTGGTTGATGAGCTAAGCGCATTAACCGGTGAAATTCCTGTTCGTGCATGCCATAACGATACCAAAATTAATAACATGTTATTTTGCTCACACTCAAGCGCAGCTAAAGCGGTGATTGATTTAGACACCTGTATGCCAGGATATTGGCTCAATGATTTTGGCGACATGGTAAGAACGTTTTGCTGTGCGGAGCAAGAAGACTCTACCGCACTTGATAAGGTACGTGTACGAGAAGATATTTTTGCAGCAATTGTCAAAGGCTATGTTGAGCCACTTAAACATATTTTAACCGCAGCAGAAAAACAAAGCTTTTGGTTAGGTGCTAAAGTAATGCCGTTTATGATTGGTTTACGATTTTTAACTGACTACCTTGATGGCGATAATTATTTTACCACTAAATATGACACGCATAATTTAGACAGAGCAAGAAATCAGTTTGCTTTGTATCGCGATATTGTCAGTAAAAAGCAAGTATTGCAGGCTTTATTAAATAACGCCTAGGTATTAGTAGTAAAAAAGGGGAGTGGCCAAAGTGTAACCCGTTTTTAAACAGCTTACACTTTATGGTGTGCTTAATTAAGCCGGTATGCAGGCTTTAGCTCAGTAGCATTAAGCATCCGCTAGTTTTACGCGAATTTTGCTTTTGTCTATTGTGGTTTGATTAAGGGCTTTAATCGCGCCTTTAACTTCAATGTCGTTAGGCATTTCTACAAAGGCAAAGCCTTTAGACTGGCCTGTTTCTTTATCGAGTACTAAGTTACAGGTGGTCACTTTACCGTGAGCTGTAAATAATGTACGAAGTTCATGCTCAGTAGTGGCACGTGATAAGTTACGAACTAATAATTTCATATATAACCTAAATAATGGGTTCAAGCATAATTATCTCAAGTAACCTTGCTTTAACCTAACGTTATTTTATAAACAGTAAAAATAACCGCTAAAAAAACAAAAAACCGCCTAATGGCGGTTTTTTATATTGCGAGAGGTTACTTTACTTCTTTACCTGCCGCTTGTTGATCAGCGTGATAGCTTGAACGTACAAATGGGCCTGAAGCGGCGTGTGTAAAGCCAATTTCATCAGCATATTCTTTTAGTGCGTCAAATTCAGCAGGTGGCACGTAACGCTTAACGGGTAAATGATGCTTAGACGGTTGCAGGTATTGGCCTACAGTTAGCATATCAACGTTATGAGCACGTAAATCGCGAAGTACTTCCTCGATTTCGCTAATTTCTTCACCAAGGCCAACCATTAAGCCAGATTTGGTTTTAACCTCAGGATGTGCTTCTTTAAAACGACGTAATAACTCAAGAGACCATTTATAATCGGCACCTGGGCGCGCAAGTTTGTATAAACGTGGCGCTGTTTCTAGGTTGTGGTTAAATACGTCTGGCGGCGTTTCAATTAAAATTTCGAGTGCTCTGTCCATACGACCACGAAAATCAGGGACTAATATCTCAATGGTGATTTCTGGATTGTGCTTACGAATTTCGCGAATGCAATCAGCAAAGTGCTGAGCACCGCCATCACGTAAATCATCACGGTCTACTGAAGTAATAACCACATAGCTTAACTTCATGTCTTTAATGGTCAGTGCCAGCTTTTCAGGCTCTGCCGCATCTGGTTTTAATGGGCGACCATGAGCAACGTCACAAAATGGGCAGCGACGTGTACAAATAGCTCCTAAAATCATAAAGGTGGCTGTACCGTGGTTAAAACACTCAGATAGATTAGGGCACGAGGCCTCTTCACACACTGAATGTAAGCCATGCTTACGCATTGCTTGTTTAATACCGTCTATACGCTCAGTCGATTTAGGTAAGCGAATCTTAAGCCATTCAGGCTTACGTAGCATTTCAGTTTTTTCTGTAGGTAGAACCTTAACGGGGATCAACGCCATTTTTTCTGCGTCGCGTAGTTTTACACCTGGTTCCATTTTGACTGGTTTATTCATTCGTTTTCAAACCCTTCAGTATGCTTAACCTGTGTTGCATTAAGCTTTTTGATCATGTGTTTTACCAGCCCCTGACCTGCTGCTTCAAGGTTTTGAGGGCCATTTAATTCTTTAGTTTGCACCATATTCATGCCCGCATAACCGCATGGGTTGATGCGTAAAAATGGACTTAAGTCCATGTTAACATTTAATGCTAAGCCATGAAATGAGCAGCCACGACGAACTCGTAAACCTAAAGAGGCAATTTTGCTGTCGTTAACGTAAACACCAGGGGCATCCGCTTTCGCGTATGCGTTAATACCATACTCTGCAAGCGATTCAATGATGCACTCTTCAAGCCAAGTAACCAGCTCTCGCACCCCAATTTTTAAACGACGTAAATTAAATAATACATACATCATTTGCTGACCTGGGCCGTGGTAAGTTACCTGTCCACCGCGGTCAACTTTAATCACTTCAATGTCGCCTGGCGATAATAAATGCTCATCTTTACCGGCTTGACCTTGAGTAAATACACTTTCGTGTTCTACCAGCCAAATTTCATCTGCGCTGCTTTCATCGCGGGTATCGGTGAAATCTTGCATTTTTTGCCATATTGGCTTGTAACGTTGGCGCCCAAGTTGGCGTACGATTAAGGTGTTTTCGTTCACAATCAATCTCAGCTATGGCTTAAAGCATATGGCGTACGTCATCGATGTTGCTGATCACGTTATAAATTTCTTCGATATGAGTTCCACTGGTTACTGTGGCCACTAAAGTGACTGACTCATAGTTACCTTTACTGCTCGGTTTTACTTTTGGCGCATAATCACCCGGAGCGATAGGTTGTAACTTTTCTAAAATTTGATCAGTTAAGTTTACGTTTGCAAGACCCATTATTTTAAATGTAAACGGGCAAGGGTACTCTAAGTACTCATCAAATTTAGTGTTTTTAACAGGTTCAACCACGACGGGAACTCCTCAAACAAAAGTGTTGGCTTAACTTATACGTTAAGCTTTAAACTGACAGGCTAATGACAATCTTGAAATGATGTTATTTTTGACCTAAGCCAACGATAGTCATTCAATACGATTGGTATATATGGGGCGCATTCTAGCACTTTTCAAGCAAAAAAAAACGCCTCACAAAGGAGGCGTTCATATTACTTTACTGATGCTTACATTATTTGTAAGCGTAAGTAGTCATATATTTTACTAAAGAAGCTACCTTCTTGTATTTCTTCAAGTGTAACTAGCGGATATTGTGCAATATCTTCGCCTTCAAGTTGTAAAAACAGTGTGCCTACTTTAGTGCCTTTAGCTAAAGGTGCTTCAAGCGTATCGTCAAGCTCAAAGTTTGCTTTAAGGTTTTTATGTTGGCCACGAGGAATCGTAATAGGGGTGTCTTCTAAAATACCTAAAGAGACATTCTCTTTATTACCCATCCAAATGCGTTGCTCTGCAAAACTATCGCCCGCTTTGTAAGGCGTAATTGTTTCAAAAAAGCGGAAGCCGTAGTTAAGTAGTTTTTTACTCTCAACTTTACGTGCGCGCTCACTCGAAGTACCCATAACTACCGCAATTAAACGCATGTCGTTTTTTGTCGCCGAGGTGACTAAGCTGTAACCGGCATCAGACGTGTGGCCTGTTTTGATACCATCAACATCTAAGCTTTCATCCCATAACAACGAGTTACGGTTATATTGTTTTATGCCATTAAAGGTAAAAGATTTTTCTTTATAAAGAGCGTATTCATCTGGCACATCTTTAATAAGGGCAGCGCCTAATGTGGCCATGTCGCGTGGGGTGGTGTAATGCGCATCCGTATCAAGGCCGTGGCTATTAACAAAATGAGTATTCGTCATGCCTATTTTTTCGGCATGAGCGTTCATTAAGTCTGCAAACGCACTTTCGCTGCCAGCAATATGCTCAGCCATAGCAACACAGGCATCATTACCCGATTGCACAATAATGCCGTGATTAAGATCATCTACGCTAACTTGCTTACCTACTTCAATAAACATTTTTGATGATTCAGGAAAGTTTTTTGCCCATGCTTTTTCGCTGATAGTCACCATATCGGTAGGTGCTATATTACCTGCATTAATTTCTGTACCAATTACATAACTAGTCATCATTTTAGTTAAGCTAGCAGGAGCAAGTTTTGTATCGGCTTCACCTTCTGCAATCACTTTACCTGTGGTGAAATCCACCAAAAAGTAACCTTTAGCATTAACTTGAGGAGGGGCTGGAATAATTTGTGCGGTGGCTGAAAAAACGGCGGCAGAACAAACTAAGCCGCAAACACCAGTAAGAATTTTATGTTTAATAGATTTCATCATACTCATTAATGGTTAAAGTTAAAAATATGCATTCTCCCTATTCTAAAGGGCTTACTGAGTGTAAAGCAAGAACGCGTTTTGAAATTGATTTTGTTTTAGTGTTTCTAATACTTGTTGCGCGTGATGGGCATCTTTTATTGGCCCTAAGTGCAATCTATAAATAGCATCTTTTTCGACGATATTTGTTGGTAATTTATACTGCTCTCGTAGTGTCTGTGCCAATGCCTCTATATTGGCTAAGGTACTGCCCGCTGCTACTTGAACGTAGGTTTTTCGCGCATGGGTATCTGCAAGAGTAATCGCTTCAAGCTTAACCTGTGCTGTACCGTATTTGTGGTAGCCAAGTTTGTAGGCCGCAGCATAGGAAAGATCAATGATTCTATCATCATGAAAGGGTCCACGATCATTAACCCGTACTATAACAGATTGGCCATTGGCTGTATTTGTTACGCGTACAAAACTCGGTAATGGTAAGGTTTTATGGGCTGCCGTCATGGCGAACATATCGTAAATTTCGCCATTAGAGGTGTGATACCCATGAAACTTTCGGCCATACCATGAAGCAATGCCAGTTTCTGAATAACCGGTTTCATCGAGCATAGGGGTATAACGTTTGCCCAACACTTCGTAAGGGCGTGTGGTGCTAGCGCTTTTTATTACTTGAGTAACAATAGCATCTTGCATTTCTAATTCGGTCGGTGCCCGCAGTGGTGCGGCATCATGTCGCATACTGTAACGGCTATTTGAACTACTACAGGCGCTTAAAAAGAAACTGATCAGAGTAATAATTATAAACTGTTTATAAAGGCGCATTATTTTAAGAGCATCCTTTTTTCTGTGGCAATCGACATAATAATGCCAAACGCAGCCATCAAGGTCACCATTGAGGTGCCGCCATAACTAATTAATGGTAAGGGGACGCCTACAACTGGTAATAGACCCGAGACCATGCCTATGTTTACAAAAATATAAACGAAAAATGTCAGTGTAAGTGAACCTGCGAGTAACTTGCCAAAGGCCTCTTGTGCATTAACTGCAATAAATAATCCACGGCCAATGATGAATAAGTACAAACTAAGTAAAACACATACACCAAATAAGCCAAACTCTTCACTCAGTACAGAAAAAATAAAGTCGGTATGTCGCTCAGGTAAAAATTCTAGCTGCGATTGTGTGCCTTGCAACCAGCCTTTGCCTTCAATACCGCCTGAGCCAATCGCTATTTTTGATTGAATAATATGATAGCCAGAACCAAGCGGATCGCTCTCAGGATCTAAAAAAGTTAAAACGCGTTGTTTTTGATAATCGTGCATACCATAGTGCCAAAAAGGCCATGCAGCTAAGGCCACAATAGAGCTTAAAAAGCCAATTAAACGCCAACTCAAACCAGATAAAAACAATACAAACACACCCGAGCTGGCAATCAAAATTGAGGTGCCCAAATCAGGTTGTTCCTTAATAAGTAGGGTAGGCAGCATAACAATGGCAAAGCCAATCACTAAATGCAGCGGACGAGGGGGTAAATGGTGACGGCCAATATACCAAGCAACCATCATTGGAACCGCTAGTTTCATTAATTCTGAGGGTTGAAAGCGGGTAATACCTAAATCTAACCAGCGTTGAGCCCCTTTAGAACTTACACCAAATAGAAGTACCCCAACCAGCATAAGTAGTCCCAAGCAATACATGGGAATGACTAAGCGTTTTAGGGTCGTAGGTGGGATTTGCGCTAAAACAAACATGCCAATAATTGCACCAGCCATACGGGTTATATGGCGGATCATCATGGCCGAATCTTGGCCCGAGGCACTATAAACTATGGTGATACTGCCAGCCATCATCAGTAATAAAGCAATTAACAGTGGCAAGTCGATATGCAGGCGCAGCCAAATAGAACGCTTATTATGTAAAGCCGTCATGGTACTTTACTCCCTGAGGATTGAATTGGGTTAGCTGCAAAATAATAATCCATTAATTGGCGCGCAATGGGGGCACCTACAGAGCTACCCCCGCCGGTATTCTCTACCACAATAGAGACTATAATTTGTGGATTGTTGTAAGGGGCAAAACCGACGTAAATGGCGTTATCGCGTTGGCGCTCTTTGAGTGCATCGGCATCGTAACGCTCGCCCTGAGCAATACTGACCACTTGGGCTGTACCGGTTTTACCTGCAGGGTCGTAGGTAGCCCCTTTAAACGCACGGTGTGCTGTACCGGTGGTCTTTTTAACCGTGTTATGCATTGCATCAATAGCGATGCGCCAGTTATCCTCATTATTGAGAACAACAGGTGGCTTTTCTTCATTATTGAGCTGGGTGATCTGGTCTTCTTTTTTAGCCACTTGCACTAAGTGAGGAGGATGATTTATTCCCCGGTTAACTAGAATATTAGTCGCGTTGGCTATTTGAATTGGGGTGGCAGTCCAATAACCTTGGCCAATCCCTACAGAAATAGTATCACCACGCCACCATGACTCTTTGAAACGATCTTCTTTCCACTCTTTTGAGGGCAAAATAGCGGTTGTTTCTTCATGAATATCAATGCCTGATAGCTCACCAAAACCAAAACGTGCCATAAAGTTACTTATTTTGGTGATCCCCATGCGATAGGCTGCATCGTAAAAATAAGTATCGCATGACTCTTCTATTGCTTTGTAAACATCAACATGGCCATGGCCCCAACGTCGCCAGTCTCGCCATCTATGCTCTACATTGGGTATTTGAAAAAAACCGGGATCCCACATGGTGGTGGTCTCTTGTACTATGTTTTCTTCTAATGCCAAAATAGCCATGTGCGGTTTAATAGTCGATGCTGGTGCGTAGCGCCCCTGGGTGGTACGGTTTATAAGCGGGCGATCAGGGTTAAGCAGGGCTTTGTAGTCTTTACTGCTAATACCGTGCACAAATAAATTAGGATCATAGCTTGGGTTTGAATACAGCGCTAAAACGCCGCCATCTTTTGCATCCATAACCACAATAGCGCCGCGCATATCTTTAAGTGAATGTTGGGCTATTTGTTGTAAACCAATATCGAGAGTAAGTACTAAATCGTCCCCCGGCTGCGGTGGATCCATACTCAAGGTGCGAATAATACGGCCACGGTTATTTACTTCAACTCGCTGTGAGCCGACCTGGCCATGAAGTAATGGCTCGTAGTATTTTTCGATACCCAGTTTGCCAATATCATGGGTCGCTCTATAATTGGTGGCTTCATCTTGTTGCTCAAGCTTGTTTAATTCTTTTTTATTGAGCTTAGCAACATAGCCTAAGGCATGGGTTAAGGTGTCTCCAAACGGGTAATAACGGGCTAAACGCGCTTCAATACTAAACCCTGGGAATTTATGTTGGTTTACTGAAAACATCGCTACTTCGTTTTCATTTAAGCGAGCTTTAAGAACTTGGCTTTTAAAGCGGCGAGTGTGCTTTATATCATCAAGAAAATCAGCTTGCTGCTGCTCGGTAATATCAATAATTTTACTGACTGATTTCAATGAGGCAGTTAAATCGTCAACTTCTTCGGGGATCACTTCAAGGTTATAAACGGGCTTGTTTTCAGCCAGTAAAACACCGTTGCGGTCGTAAATAAGTCCGCGATTAGGTGCAATAGGGATTACTTTTATACGGTTATCGTTAGAGCGAGTTTGATAATCTTGGTGGTCGTCAACTTGAATGGTGTACAAGTTAGACAATAATATGGCTACTAAGGCTAATATAAAAATAAAACCCACAAATGCACGCCGAGCAAATAAATTAGCTTCTGCTGAGTGGTCGCGAATAGTGGGTCTTCGTTTTAGCATGGCAAGAAACTACTCGCGATGATAAGGGTGGTTGTTATTTAAGCTCCAGCCTCTGTAAAGACTTTCAGCTACAATAATACGTACTAAGGGATGCGGAAGCGTTAAATTTGATAACGACCACTTCTGCTCAGAGGCTGCAATACACTCTGGGGCTAATCCTTCAGGTCCGCCAATCAGTAAACTGACATCGCGACCATCTAGTTGCCACTTTTCCATGTTTTTCGCTAGCTGATGAGTATCCAGTGCTTTACCGGTTACTTCTAGTGTGACAATACGATTGCCTTTAGGTATGGCGGCTAAGGTTTTTTCACCTTCGGTGTGTAAAATACGCTTTATATCTGCGTTTTTGCCACGTTTACCAGCAGGTATTTCGATTAGTTCCAGTGCCATATCTTTGGGAAAGCGGCGCTGATATTCTGCAAAACCTGTTTCTACCCATGCTGGCATTTTTGTACCAACAGCAATCATTTGTATTTTCACGACGTTACTTCCAAGCGTTGTCTAAAATAGGGAGCTATTAGCCCCAAAGCTTTTCTAGATCGTAATAGCTACGTGCTTGATCTTGCATAACGTGAACAATCACATCACCTAAATCAACGAGTGCCCATTCGCCATCGCTTTGGCCTTCATAGCCAATAGGCTCTTCACCAGCGTGACGAGCTTCTTTTGCTAAGTTATCAGCAATTGACAGTACATGACGTCTTGATGTGCCTGAACATACAATCATGTAATCGGTTACGTCTGAGGTGCCAGTTACGTCAAGTTGAATCACATCACGTGCTTTCATATCGTCAATTTTGTCTAGTGCAAAAGCGAGTAGTTGTTTCGAATCCAAGGTTTTGTCTCAATTTAAAATTTAATAGCGGTCATTTTAACACGCTGAGGGGTTTATACCAATCACTCTTGATAAAGCTGGTGCTGCTCAATATAGTGACTCACGGTGTCGGGTAATAGTTCACTCTTTTTAATGCTTTTTTTAAGCGCTTGACGGATAGTGCTGGATGCGGCATCTAGCTGTTCTCCTTCTAAAAAGTAAAGGTGTCCGGCATTTTTTTCGTTCAGTAGGGAAATATCTTTGGTCACAGCCTGCTGTTTGTAGTTTTTAAGTTCACCTTGTACGTCACAGTTTTGACCTGGGCGTTGATACACCACTATATGGCAAAGACGAGTTATTGTTTGCCACTGATACCATTTATCAAGGTTGTTGAATGAGTCCATACCAATCAAAAATAAAATAGGGGTATCGGGATTTTCAGCTCTTAACTCTTGCAAGCTTAATAAAGAATAAGAAGGCCCGCTGCGTTGTAGCTCCCGTAAATCAAGCTTAAACTCTGGGTAAGCTGTAATTGCCGCTTTAAGCATTGCTATACGATGCTCGGTGCTGATCCCCGGTGCCGCTTTGTGTGTGGGTATTGCACAGGGCATAAAATAAAGTGAGTGTAATTCAAAAGTAGCCACACATTGCTGCGCCATATTAAGGTGCCCCAAATGAACGGGGTCAAAAGTGCCACCAAAAATTGCAATCATGATATTTTCCCTTTACTGACGGTTAGTATGACACGGCAGTGGAATATCGAGCGGTTGGCAAAACTTAATACAAATATGTGCCAATGCTTGATAGGGGGCAATTAATGCGCCTTGTTTGTAGCTTGCATCAAATAATGCCAGTTCACTGCAAATGCTTTCAAGGGTGTCAATGTTAAGTCTGTTTATCGCTGTTTGTACCGGTGCTTGCTGATTTTTCCATATCGCTTTTTGTTTAAACAGGGTCGCTAACGACTCACCTTGCAGTAACCCTTGCTGTACACTGAGTAAGGTATTTAGATCTTTATTGATGGCCCACAAAATACTCATTACTTCAGTATTATCAATGGCAAGCTTATTTAATACTTTTATAGCTTGAGCGGTGTGGCCGTTTAACAGAGCATCACTTAAATCAAAAATATCGAATTTAGATTGGTTTAGCAGCCCTTGCATCACCAGTTGTTGGGTAATGAGAGCGTTACCATGTATTAGCGACAGTTTTTCTAACTCTTGAAAACAAGCCAGTAAATTGCCTTCAGTGGCATTAATTAAACTAAGCTTCGCTTCGTTTTGTAAATTGAGTGACAAGCGTTGGCACTGTTCATCGAGCCAACGTTTTAAGTGATTACCACTAAGCGGATAGCAGGGTACAAATAGCCCTTGCTTATCGAGTGCTTTAAACCACGCACCGCGTTGCACATCTTGGCTTGCTTTGGCGCCTTTAACAATTAAAATGGTGTCAGGGTTTTCAAGCTCAACGACCTTTTTAAAGGTGTTTGCGCCGGGTGTACCGGGTTTTTGCTGGTTTAAATCAAGTTCAATAATCGTACGCGCACTAAATAACGACATACTTTGGTATTGCGCTATGATTTCTTGCCAATCAAAGCCTTGGGCTAAAGTGAATTTAATTACTTCATCAAAACCTTGCGCTTTTGCGCTATCGCGTATGAGCTGTACACATTGCGCTTCTTGAAAAGGCTCTTCACCAAAGACCAAATAAAAGGGTTTTAACCCTTTTTTTAATTCGCTAGGAAGCTGATTTGCATAACAACGCATTATAGTTGCGACAACTCTCTAACAATTCGACGACTCGCTTGCTGGCGAATTTCGCTGATCAGCAGTTCAAGCTCTTTTGCTTTGGCTAGTGCGTTGTCAGGGTCATCTTGGTAATTACGGTAAAGCTCAAAACGTTTTTCAATGGCTGCTTGTTTTGGACGTTTTACAACATAACTCACACTGTATGCCAGTTCATATTCTGCTACTTGTCCGTTTTGAAACAACGATAAGGTTTGACGCTCTAGCTGCTCTTTAAATAAATAAAGTTGCGCAGACTGTTTACTCGCAGGGACTAAAGTAACATCGCTCATGGTCAGCTCTGTTTGCAAATAGCTAAACAACGCTGATTTTTGATCATCACCCACCAAGGTTAGCTGTTTTAAATCATCGGGTAGGCTTGATGCTTTTTTAAGGTGAAAGCCACAGCTCGATAACAAAAAACAGACTAGCACTAAGGCTAGTCCGTTTTTAATGGCATTTAAAGCAGCCATATTAGTTAGCTACCACGTTAAGCAATTTACCGGGTACATAAATTACTTTGCGGATTGTTGCACCATCAGTAAATTTAGTGACGTTAGATTCTGCAAACGCGAGTGCTTCTACTTGCTCTTGCGTTGCATCAGCTGCAACCGTTAGTTTTGCACGTAATTTACCGTTTACTTGTACTATGATTAATTTTTCATCTTCAACTAGGGCAGATTCGTCAACTTTTGGCCATGCTGCATCTAAAATATCACCTTCTTTACCTAGATCTTGCCATAACTGATGCGATAAATGCGGTGTTATTGGTGCTAGCATAATAAGCAATGCTTCTAATGCCTCGTTAGCAATGGCGACATCTTGAGTATCGTTTAATGGCGCTTTTAATAACTTATTAGACAGCTCCATAATTGCGGCAATTGCCGTATTGAATGTTTGACGACGTTCAACATCATCGCTCACTTTTGCAATCGCTTTATGTAGCTCACGGCGAAGTACTTTTTGCGGATTTGTAAGCGCCGATTTATCAAGTGCTTGGAAGCCAACCGTTTTAACATCTACCGCGTATTTCCATACACGTTTTAAGAAACGGTGCGCGCCTTCAACCCCTGAATCTGACCATTCAAGCGTTTGCTCTGGTGGTGCAGTAAACATCATAAACAAACGCACGGTATCTGCGCCGTATTGGGCAATGACTTCTTGCGGGTCTATGCCGTTGTTTTTCGACTTAGACATTTTGCTCATGCCAGATGAGAACACAGGATCACCGTCTTTTTTATGCCATGCCTTGGTTACGCGGCCTTTTTCGTCGGTTTCGGTATTAACATCGCTTGGCGAAATCCATATATCGCCGCCTTTTTCATCTTTACGATAAAACGTTTCAGCTAATACCATACCTTGACAAAGTAAGCGGTCGAATGGCTCGTCTGAATTAACTAAACCAAAGTCACGTAATAATTTGTGGAAAAAGCGCGAATACAATAAATGTAAAATTGCGTGCTCAATACCACCAATGTATTGGTTTACTGGTAACCAGTAGTTAGCGGCTGCTGGATCTAACATGCCTTCGTCATGGCGCGGGCTACAGTAGCGAGCGTAATACCATGATGATTCCATAAAGGTGTCAAAAGTATCTGTTTCATGAGTGGCGGGTACACCATTTACAGTCGTTTTAGCCCATTCTGGGTCGGCTTTAATTGGTGAGGTAACGCCATTCATTACCACATCTTCTGGTAAACGCACTGGTAGCATATCTTCAGTGGCAGCAAGCTCATTACCGTTCTCATCACTCAGCATTGGAATTGGCGAACCCCAGTAACGCTGACGGCTTACGCCCCAATCGCGTAGACGGAAGTTTACTTTACGCTCGCCCACACCTAATGCTTCTAGTTTGTCGGCAACAGCGTTAAAGGCGTTTTCAAAATCAAGGCCATCAAATTCACCTGAGTTAACCAGTACACCTTTTTCGGTGAATGCTTCTTGGGCTAGGTTTACTTCAAGCTCTGAGCCTTCAGCAGGGGCAATAACTTGTTTAATGTCGAGGCCGTAGGCTGTTGCAAATTCAAAGTCACGTTGGTCATGAGCAGGTACTGCCATTACCGCACCTGAGCCGTAATGCATTAATACAAAGTTAGCAACCCAAATTGGTACTTGCTCGCCCGTTAATGGATGAGTAGCGTAAAAGCCCGTTGCAATGCCTTTTTTCTCCATGGTTGCCATGTCTGCTTCGGCAACTTTAGTGTTTTTGCATTCTTCAACAAACATTGCAATCGCGTCGCTATTTTTCGCCGCTTCTTGTGCAATAGGGTGGCCACCGGCAACGGCTAGGTATGTTACACCCATAAATGTATCTGGGCGCGTAGTGTATACGCTAAATTTTTCGTTGTTATCGGTACGTGTAAATTCTATGTCTAACCCTTCAGAGCGACCAATCCAGTTGCGCTGCATGGTTTTAACTTGTTCAGGCCAGTCTTCTAATTTGTCTAAATCGTCTAATAGCTCTTGTGCGTAGTCGGTAATTTTAATAAACCACTGAGGAATTTCTTTTTGTTCTACTACCGCACCTGAACGCCAACCGCGGCCGTCAATTACTTGCTCGTTAGCTAATACAGTTTGATCCACTGGATCCCAGTTAACCGTTGACATTTTTTTGTACACTAGGCCTTTTTCGTAAAGCTTAGTGAAAAACCATTGTTCCCATTTGTAATATTCTGGGTGGCAAGTCGCAATTTCGCGATCCCAATCGTAACCAAAACCTAATTGCTTAAGTTGGTTACGCATGTAATCAATATTTTCGTAAGTCCACTTTGCAGGGGCTGTTTTATTTTTAATAGCCGCGTTTTCTGCTGGTAAACCGAACGCATCCCAACCCATAGGCTGCATTACGTTTTTGCCTTGCAAGCGCTGGAAGCGAGAAACCACGTCACCAATGGTGTAGTTACGCACATGACCCATATGCAGTCGACCACTTGGATAAGGAAACATTGAGAGGCAATAGTATTTTTCTTTGCTCTCATCTTCTGTGGCTTTAAATACTTGGTTTTCTTCCCAGTAGCGTTGGACTTTTGACTCTATGTCTTGTGGGTTATATTGCTCTTGCATTTACGTTTCCAAACTTCTTGCATACTAATAAAAAATTGTCGATAGGATACCCCAAATAAAGCGCTATTCACAGCGTCAAAGCGGCGCTTTTTGTAAATTTGCGAGTAAATTAGTTTTCAGTACAGGTTAACCTATACTTATCTATGATATAGAGTAAATCAGCAGACGTTTTGAAGGAGTATAAAATGGCAGATTACAGAACATGGCTTAGTGATTTAACCGATTGGTTAAAAGATGTCAAAGAGCATGAAGTGAAAGCCGCAGTAAAGCGATTTATTGAATCTGAGCAGGCACTTAAAGATTTAGGTGAAGAAAAATATCAGCTTTATCGTAATTACTTAATGCGTGACATTTCTCATCTACAAGAAAATAACAACTACTATAATTCGCTTGCATGGCAGGAGCTTAAAGAGTCATTGTGGTTTGAGCTTTCTCATATTGAAGATAAAACACAGCTAGAATGGCAGTCGTTAAGTGAAGATTTTAAGCATAATGGTGTTTATCACGCAGGCGAATGGATAGCCATGGGCACATTAGTATGTAAGAATTGCAACCATAGCTACGATGTTTATCATGCGACGCAAATTATTCCGTGTACACAGTGTGATGGCATCTACTTTAGCCGCCAGGCTTTACAACCTTAAATATGAATATTGAGTGGCTTATATAGCCACTCAATATGTCCAAAACCTAGCGAATATGCTGGTAAAAAAAGAAGTTAGAATGACGAAAAAATTGCTGCCACTACCCGTATCAAATCTTGCACCGAGTATTTCATCGAGCCATGTAAACACCTGCATGAGCAACCCATACCCAGAGCAACTTACCTTTATAGGCCAACAACGTGCGCAAAGTGCCTTGGACTTCTCTTTAGGAATGGACCTACCCGGTTATAATGTTTATGTAATGGGAGAGGCGGCACACGGGCGTTTTACTTTAGTAAAAGACAAATTAAAACAACACGCTAAAGAGCGCACAACACCGCATGAATGGTTATATGTTAATAACTACGACGATCACCGTGAGCCTATTGCGTTATTTATGCATGCAGGGCAAAGCAAACAATTAGCCGATGATATTGACTCATTTATTGACGAAGTGCTCGACACTTTTCCTGCTGCATTTGATAACCCTGCTTATCAGCGTAAGAAAAAATCGATAGACCGTGAATTTAACGATGCTTACGACGGCGCAATTACCGCGGTAGAAATAGCTGCGCTTGAGCAAAGCGTGGCATTAATTGAAGAAAAAGGCGTGGTCGGGTTTGCACCGTTAATTGATGGTAAGCAACTTACCGATAATGAATTTTCTGATTTGGAAGATGATTTACGCGAAATGTTTTTTGAGCGCATAGAAAAATTAGAAGATGCCCTCATTGAAGCGCTTATTGAGTTACCGCGCTGGAAACGTGAATCCAAAGAAAAGCTCCGTAATCTTAAAAAGTCTACTGCTGAGCAAGCCACTAAACCGTTATTAAAAGATTTAGAACATAAATACGCCAGCCATATTGGTGTGCTGCGTTATTTAAAAGATATACGTGTAGAAATTATTGATGCCGTGCTCGAATGGCTTGATGATGAAGGCGAAAGCGAAGAAAACAAAGAAGACTTTGACCGTAAAGGCATGCTTACCGACTTTTTTGCGCCAAATATTTTAGTTGAATACAAAGAAGGCGATGCGGCACCGGTTGTTTACGAGCCAAACCCAACCTTTGGTAATATTTTTGGCAAAATTGAATATGCCACATCGCAAGGGTCGTTAATTACTAGTTATCGCTCAATTCAGCCTGGTGCGCTGCACCGCGCCAATGGCGGCTATTTAATTATGGACGCTGAAAAAGTAATGGCTCAGCCCCAAGTGTGGGATGGGTTAAAGCTGTCGCTAAAAACCCATCAAATTAAAAATGATTTACCTTACCAAGACAGTGTTGTTGGCAGCAGCTTTACGCTTCGCCCGCAGTTAATACCGCTTGATGTAAAAATTATTCTACTTGGCTCACGTGAACTTTATTACACCATCGGTGAATACGATGAAGAGTTTGCAGAGTTATTTAGAGTACTTGCCGATTTTGATTATTACTTACCAAGTAGCGATAAGCTGCAGTATCAGTTTATTACTAAAGTAAGCGATTACTGCGAGCAGACATTAAAGTGCACGTTAAACGAATCAGCAATGGTGCGATTACTTAAATTTAGTTATCGCCAAGCTGAGCACCATAATAAACTTTCTGCCCGTTTTGCTGATGTGCTAGAGCTTGTGGCTGAGGCCAGTTTTTACGCTAAGCAAGATAAGTTGACGGTGATTGATGCTCGCCATATTGACGAAGCCATAGAAGGCAAGCAGTACCGTACGGGGCAAATTAGCGAAAACATGCTCAGCGATATAAAAGAAGGGCACACTTTAATAGCAACCGACGGGCAAGCTGTAGGTAAAGTTAATGGTTTAACGGTACTGCACATTGGTGATACCTCATTTGGCACACCTGCACGCATTACTGCTACCGTTTATGCTGGCGCTGACGGCGTTATTGATGTGGAACGCGAAGCCGAGCTGGGTAAAGCAATTCACTCAAAGGGGGTAATGCTGCTTACCGGTTATTTAGGTAACAAATACGCGCAGCACTTTAGCTTAACACTCAGTGCGAATATTGCTATTGAACAAAGTTATGGCTACATAGATGGTGATAGCGCCTCATTAGCCGAACTTTGTGCGCTAATTTCAGCAATCACCAGCCTACCCATTAGTCAGTCTATTGCACTAACTGGTTCAATCAACCAGCATGGTGATGTGCAGGCAATTGGTGGTGTAAACGAGAAAATAGAAGGCTTCTTTAAGCTATGTAAAATGCGCGGCTTAACGGGCGAGCAAGGCGTTATTATTCCAAAATCAAACCAAGTTAACTTAGTACTTGATGATGAAATACTGAATGCGGTTGAACTGGGTAAATTTAATATTTTCGCTGTGGAAACCGTTGACCAAGCGCTAAACTTACTAATGGATATTGACGCGGGTGAGATGATTGATGAACAGTACCCAGAAGATTCAGTGAATGGCATTGCATTAGCACGATTAAAAGACATTGCTGATATTGTTAATGGCGATAACAGCGACGATAAAGACGACGACTCAGAAGATGAAAAAGGGGAGTTATGATCAATATAATTTTACTGATTGTTATCGCTATTTTTTGCGTTTTGATTTTTAAAAACAGTAAAAAGGCCAAGCAGCAAGCAATCGCTAACGCGCAAATTGAAAGTGATTATTTAATTGCCAATGCAAAGGTAGAAGGCGTTCAAGAAACCGCATCTGGCTTGCAATATAAAATAATCCATAAAGGACAGAGCGAAAATACACCTAGCCCAACGAGTATGGTGAAAGTGCATTATCATGGCACTTTAATTGATGGCACTGTATTTGACAGCTCAGTAGAGCGTAAAACGCCGATTAGCTTTGGCTTAAACCAAGTTATTAAAGGTTGGACCGAAGGCCTACAACTGATGAGTCCGGGCGATAAATTTCAGTTTTATATACCTCATCAGCTCGCCTATGGTGAAAAGCGAGTAGGCAGCATCTCGCCTGCATCATTGCTTATTTTTGATGTGGAATTATTGGCAATAGAATCCTAGAAAATTGTAGCTAATGATCGCTTATATAACTAAGCGGTCATTACATTGTTAGTTATTCACTCGCAAATTTAATTTGTCCAATAGTAAGCTTAAATTCCCCCGCCTGTTTACCTGCAATCATAAACCCAAGCTGCTTTATATCATCAAAGCTAATTGTAGGCTGTTGCTCAAGTAATCGCCCGCGATAAGTAAGTTGGAAATCCTCAGGTAAAAACTCAATATTAAGCCACTCGCTCTGTGTGGTACTAAACGAGCGGGTATAAGCTGCTCCATCCATGTATTTATTAGTTCTTAAGCGTAGTTGGTAGGTTTGACCATCACCCTTAACACGCAGCACTATTTTAGTGATGTTTTGGTTTTTTACATCCAATGGTGTTCTTATAGAAGCAAACCCACCATTATTTGCAAGCGATACGTTGCCTGTAAACACTAAATTGTCGTTTTCATACAAAGCCTGACTATTAGAAATGCCACCCATCACCGAATCATTAACCACATACCAGCGAGCATTAGCGTTTGCCTCGGTGGTAGCAAACAGTAAGTTAAAAACAAATAGTGATGAGAGTTGTTTGGTGGTCATGAGCTCTTCCTCGTAGCTTTTATATTTAATACGATACGATAGATTAATTGTTCACTCTTTTGAGAATTAATCTACACCTAGCGGCTATTTTCAATGTGAACTCTCGTTATTGATTTTATTCGCTTGAGCAAAAATTAAAAAGCGCGTAATTTAACCGCGTTACCTATTTTAATAACAAGTATAATAATGAAAGCACAAGAACTAGAACAATTAGCGTTATCTAAAGCCGAAACTCGAGAAGTGATCACGCCGTATGCCTTTGAGGTTGATAATGCTTTACTTGGCTTGCCTTTGGCTTCGCCGACTCGGCGCGCATTAGCAATGATTATAGATGTTGCATTAATATTCTTAGCTGCAAAGCTCAGTGCGACTATTATTGCATTCGTTGCTGCGATGGCTTTTTACAAAGGAACGGCGCAGCAATACCTTCCTAAAATGTCGAGTGTGTGGCGAAGAATATTAAAAATAGTAGCAGCAAGTATTTTATTTTTAAGCGCTCTTGCTGTGCTTTCAATTGGCATAGATTACTTAGAAGGCGATGACTCTGCTCAAGGCTTAACTGTTCAAGGCTTAAAAATACAGGATGACATTCAGCTTACTTCCACAGAAAAAAAGCAGGTAAATGCCTACTTAGTGCAAACAGACGACGAAAGCTGTGAGCAATCTTGTCAACAAAATGCACTTGATAATTTGATTGGGCAAGTACCCAAATTAGCCGAAATGGACGACCTACAAAACCCACAACTTGCAAAAGCATTTTTACAATTATTAGTGCTTGGTGAAAATAACGGATTAAAGCTTGCGCAGTTAACAGAAGATAAACCCGCACAAATAACCACACACAGTATTTTGCAGTGGGGCAAAGGTATTATTCAAGATTTAGGTTTGGGTTTTGGCTGGGCGGCTGTGTACTTCACACTGTTTTCTTTATTATGGCGCGGTCAAACCCCTGGTAAAAAGCTCTGTAACACCAGAGTGGTTGCATTAAGTGGTGAATCACTGGGTTTACTTGATTGTTTTGGCCGCTACGGTGGTTATGGCGCAGGTTTTGCCACCGGCTTGTTAGGCTTTTTACAAGTGTATTGGGACCCAAACAGACAAGCCATTCAAGATAAAATATCAGCGACTGTGGTTATTCAAGGGAGTGTGAACCAAGTTGTAAATGTGCAAACAGTTGTAGATAAAGTGAAAGAGTAAAGCAATTAAAAAATATATGACCGAAGTAAAAACTTAAAATTAAAGTGCGATAATTATCTTACCGCGCTTTAATTTTAAATATTTCTTTTATCTTTTAGTTTTAGCCTAAACCCGACAACCCCCAACAACACCACAATTCCCCATACAAATACATTACCGTATTCGCTATACACGCCATCCCCTTGTATTAGCTTTATATTGGCTTTGAGTGTGGTAGCTTCAAACTGTGGCATAGTTAGTGTGTTTGGCTTATGAGGTCATATACACCGCTTATGGCGTTGTTGGTCACACGTACCAATGGGTGTAGTAGGCGGCTATATATCTTAAGGAAATAGTTATAGCTAAGTATGTTCACTTAACTATAACTGTTTATATGGAGGTTAAGGGATTACTTTAATTGCAATCGCATTATCGTCTTTACTATATTCCTCAACGTCCGATAGGTTACTTAATAATTGGTTAATTTGAGTTAATTGCTCGATAATTCGGTCTGATATTTCAGCGGTACTTTCTGCAATAGATGAGTTGTTACGTAAAACCGGTTCTACCTGTGAAAGTCCCTCATCAGCATGAGAAATACTGTCCGTTTGACGTTTGGTAGCCGAATCAATATCTTGTGTTAAATTAAGTAATTGCGACATATCCTTAACAATTAAATCTAAACGTCCCGCTACATCATTAACAGCGGATTTTCCAGATTCAACACTGCTAATAGAGGCTAAAATAAGAGTGCCAGTTTCTTGTGCTGCATTAGATGATCGTTGCGCCAGAGTTCTTACTTCATCAGCAACAACTGCAAACCCACGACCTTGCTCGCCAGCTCTAGCAGCCTCAATTGCAGCATTAAGAGCTAATAAATTTGTTTGTGCTGCAATACCGTCAATTACCTGAATAACTTCACCAATCTCTTTGCTGGAGGTACTGAGTTGCTCTATAGTGTTAACCATCTCGCTCATAGCAGTGTTAGCCAATTCAACTCGTTCAACAATTTCGCTTGCGAATAACCTAACTTCGGCAACGCTGGTGGCATTTGCTTCAGATTGAGCTCGTACTTCCGAGAGTGACTGACTCATTTCTTCAACAGTGCTAAGTAATTCGGTTGTGCTTGATGCTAAGTTAATACCGACTTCGCTAACGGTACCTGCATCAGAGTTTAAGCTCTTAGACATACTCATGACGTGTTTATAAACGTTGGCAAGTGCCACTTTTTCGGTCACATCGGATACAACTTCAACATGGCCAATTTGTTGGCCTTTAGAGTTTGTCAGGTAAGATGTATTAACATCAAAGTCTTTATCCCATTGATGAAAATGAGTCTTAGGCTGGTTGTTACGTAAACATCTCACTCCACAATTAGGCGTTTGACAAATATTTGCCCCCCAGTTGTGACACGACATGCCCAATACATCCTCACGGTTTACTCCAAGAGGGGATGTGGCTGCTTTATTAACAAATGTCCAGTTCATATCAATATCGGTAACAGATAAAGGTAAAGGTACAGCATCCAATATTTGTTCATACCAATGATTTCTCTCTTGCATTTGCTGCTTTTGAAAAACCAATAGCAATAACATAGCTACCCCCAATGCCATAGAGGGAATAATTAAAAGTATATTAGGGTGATTACTTATGAAAATTTGAAAAGATAATAAAATCAACTGTATAGCTGTTAATATTATACCAATTAAAATACTGCGATTTACCATTTAAGCTAACTCCAAACAAAATAAAATCACCGCATGCTCAATTAATAGTGTAGCTAATAAATAGTAATGAGTGACAATTTCATAAATATTTTAAGTGACCGTTAAATTTAGTTTTGTATCTATTTGAAGCCTAAATTTAATTTTACTCATAGAAAATTACCTGAATGCTGAAGATTCAGACAATAAAAAAGATGGCGAGTTTACGTACTAATTCATAGCATAGCAATGCTTTTTTGTGATGTTGAATAAAGGAAAAAAGTGTGGTTTGTGCCTGCCTAAGACAGGCCTTTACTATTGATGCCTTTGTTTAAAAATAGCGGACACTAAAGTTAATAAGACTAATATGAACCATACAAACATATTGCCGTGTTGGCTATACAGGCTATCCCCTTGTATTAGCTTTATATTGGCTTTAAGTGTGGTAGCTTCAAACTGTGGCATAGTTTGGCGTGTTTGGCTTATCGGGTCGTATACACCACTTATGCCATTGTTGGTAACACGTACTAGTGGACGCTGTAGTTCTAGGGCGCGCATGCGGGCAATTTGCATATGCTGGTGGGGGCCAATAGAATCACCAAACCAGGCATCGTTACTCACAGTAAATAGTAAATCAGAGTCGCTTTTATAATTACCCCGCACTAAATCGGCAAATACTATTTCGTAGCAAATGGCGGGCAGCAGGCTAAAGCCATTCGCACGTAAGTTATCTTGCACTTTATCACCGCGCGAGAACGATGACATAGGTAAATCAAATAACGGCGCTATGGGGCGGAGTATGTCTTCAAAGGGAACAAACTCTCCAATCGGCAGTAATTGGTGCTTTTGATAGCGGTTACTATCTAAGTAACGATAGTGGCCGTGTTCATCATTTTGCTCTTTGTTACCGACCACAATCAGGGTATTAAAAATGGTTTTAGTGTCGCGTTGGTAATCAACAATACCCGTTACTAGCGCGGTTTTATTAAATGAGGCGGCACTGTCTAAGCCTGCTAAGTATGAATCAGCAAGCGCTTCTATCTCAGGCACTGCGGCTTCAGGCCACACAATTAAATCGGCATCCCAGTGACGGCGCGTCATATCCTGATACTTACTCATGGTGGTCCAAAACTCACTAGGATCAAAGCGTAAGTGTTGTTTTATATTACCTTGTACAAGCAGCACAGACAGGTTTCTATCGGAGTAATTGGTTGTCTTTGTTAAGTGTGCGCCTGCGAAGGCAAGCAAAACCACAGTAGCGGTAACAACAGGCATTTTAAATTGTTTTTGCGTTAAGCTGTACAATGCAAACCCAATGGCAATACATAATAGCGTGAGCCCAAATTCACCAATAAAAGGAGCGAGGGCATTAAGTGGGCTATCAGTTTGTGTATAACCAAAGCTTAACCAAGGAAAACCAGTTAACAGCTTGGCACGCAAATATTCACTAATAGCAAAACAAGGGAGTAGTAGGGCGGCAAAGCTTATAGAGCCGCTCGAAAAGCGAGTGGTTGCCCACAGCGCCAACGCAGGAAATAACGCAAGGTAGCTGCACAGTAATACCATTAACGAAATGGAAGCGAACAGTGGCATACCGCCAAAGGTGGCGATAGAAACATGCACCCAACTTATACCGGCACCAAACCAACCTAGGCCAAATATAAAGCCATATTTAGCGGCGGTTTTAGCGTGTTTTTTTCCTGTGAGGTTTGCAGGGATACAAAAAAATAATGCGGCCAAACTAAAAAATACAATCGGCCAAATACCAAAAGGCGCGTAGCTAAAAGTTAAAACAAGGCCCGCAACTAGTGCGAGCCATGCTTTTTTATCTTTTGCTAGTAGGGTGGGGCTAGTTAGCAGTTTCTTCACTGTCGTTATCATCAGCCTTAGGAATGGTGACTTGCAGTTGCAATATACGACGATTATCAGAGTTAGTTACTTTAAACTGAAATCCTTCTATATCGATGGTTTCGCCACGACTCGGCATATGGCCAAAGGCATGCAATACAGTACCACCAATAGTGTCGGCGTCTTGTGAGCTGTAACCTGATTTAAAATGCTCGTTAAAGTCATCTACAGGGGTTAATGCCTGCACAACGTAAACATGCTTAGCCAGTTGACGAATATCTTGTTGTTCTTCTTCTTCATCGTGCTCATCTTCGATTTCGCCAACAATGATCTCAAGAATATCTTCAATGGTTACTAAACCCGATACACCGCCGTACTCATCAATTACAATCGCCATATGGTAGCGTTGCTGACGAAATTCATTAAGCAGGGTATCAACCCGTTTACTTTCAGGCACTACCATAGCAGGGCGTAAATAATCACGTAGCGATGGTAAATGCTCATCTTTATTTAAAATGAGGGGTAATAAGTCTTTTGCGAGTAAAATCCCTTCTACATGGTCTTTATCTTCACACACCACCGGAAAGCGAGAGTGGGTAGAGTCAACCATCATAGGTATATGCTCTTCAAGCGGGCTATCAATTTCCAAAGTGACCATTTGTGAGCGCGGGATCATAATATCTCGCACTTTAAGCTCAGACACACCAAGCACACCTTCAATCATTTCTTTGGTTTCAGGATCGATTACATCCCGCTCTTGGGCATCGGCAATTACCTCAACCAGCTCTTCTCTATTCTGGGGTTCCCCTTGCAACATGTGGGTTATACGGCCCAGCCAAGTCCTGCCAGAAGAACCCTGGCTAGATTGCGAGTTATCGTCGCTCATTACGTCTAATTGCTCCGTTTATTTAAATATCGTCCCGGTATGGGTCTGCTATGTTTAGTTCAGCAAGTAATTGCTTTTCTATACTTTCCATCTCTAACGCATCTTCACTCTTTATATGGTCAAATCCAAGTAAATGCAAGCATCCATGAATAACCATATGAGCAAAGTGGTCATGAAATGACTTTTCTTGCTCTTGCGCCTCAGCCAAAACAATGGCAGGGCAAATAATTAAGTCACCCACAAGTGGGATATCAATACCCGGTGGCGCTTCAAATTCAAACGATAATACGTTGGTAGGCTTATTTTTACCGCGGTAGTCATTATTGAGCTGTTGCGACTGTGCTTCATCGCTAATAACAATGGTCAGCTCAGACTCATCACGATATTGGCTAAGCACTTTATCGGCCCACATGGCAAACTGCTCAAGGCTAGGTAAGTTGTCAAACTCACACGCTATTTGTAAATCAAGTTCTGTTTTCACGGTGTTACTCTTTAGTCGCAGGTTGCTCTTGAGCGGCGAGCGCTTCTTTGGCTTGTTGTTTCTCTAATCGCTTAAGACGCTCACGTTCATCGTTGCGCTCATAGGCTTCAACAATACGTGCTACCACAGGGTGGCGTACTACATCGTGCGATTTGAAAAAATTAAAGCTAATTTCATCAACGCCATCTAACACTTCAATAGCATGGCGAAGACCAGAGCGCGCACCACGAGGTAAATCAACTTGGGTTATGTCGCCGGTGATCACCGCTTTAGAATTAAAACCAATACGGGTTAAGAACATTTTCATTTGTTCTGTGGTGGTATTTTGGCTTTCATCTAAAATAATAAACGCATCATTAAGAGTACGGCCGCGCATATAAGCCAGTGGCGCAATTTCAATGATGTTTTTTTCAATCAGCTTTTCAACACGCTCAAAACCAAGCATCTCAAATAACGCATCGTAAAGTGGGCGTAAATAAGGGTCTATTTTTTGGCTTAAATCACCGGGTAAAAAGCCGAGTTTTTCACCCGCTTCAACTGCAGGGCGAGTGAGTAATATACGGCGAATTTCTTGGCGTTCTAGTGCATCAACTGCCGCTGCAACGGCAAGGTAGGTTTTACCTGTACCCGCTGGGCCAATACCAAAGGTAATGTCGTGGTGCAAAATATTAGCAACATATAAGCCTTGGTTATCGTTGCGAGGTTTAATAACGCCACGACGAGTTTTAATCATCATTTCTTTGCCATAAGCACTGTGTGCAACATCTTGCTCTAGTGTTTTAGACTCTGTGATGGCTAAATGCACGTTATCAGGCTCTATTTCGCCAATTTCTCCACGCACAGGCTGAGTATCAATATAAAGGTTTTTTAAGATCTCTACCGCGCCGGCGCTACTGTGTAGTTTACCGGTTACTTTGAAAAAGTTGTCACGATGAATAATTTCAACACCTAGACGGCGTTCAATTTGTTTGATGTTTTCGTCAAACGGGCCACATAATGAAGAAAGGCGTTTGTTGTCGGCAGGTTCTAAATAAATCTCTAATGTTTTTAACTGATTACTCAAAATTACTTCCTATTACAGTGCGCCAGCGTTAACTGGCGCAATGAATTTTTGCAACTAAGGTACGAAAGTAGCAACGCCAATTTCGTTAGCTGTCTCGGTTTTTTGCTCACTCGCTGCTTTGGTTAAAATAGCAGAAGGCGCAATTTCGCGGCGTAAGTTCATTTCTGATTCTGTACGAATTAAATCGCCACGTAAAGAGTTTGGTAGTGCCTCGGTAATACGTACGTCAACAAACTGACCGATCACTGTGTGTGGGCCAACAAAGTTAACTACACGGTTGTTTTCAGTACGCCCACGTAGTTCCATCGGGTTCTTCTTAGAAGGACCTTCAACTAAAATACGTTGCTCTGTATCAAACATTTGGCGGCTAATTTGCTGCGCCATTTGTGTAATACGGTTTTGTAATAAGTACAGGCGCTCTTTTTTCTCTTGCTCGGTCACGTCATCTGGTAAATCGGCCGCTGGCGTACCTGGGCGTGCACTGTAAATAAAGCTAAAGCTCATATCAAAACCAATATCGTTGATAAGGTTCATGGTGGCTTCAAAATCAGCCTTGCTTTCACCTGGGAAACCTATGATGAAATCTGACGACATGCTTAGGTTAGGGCGAATTTTACGTAGCTTACGAATAGTTGATTTGTACTCAAGTGCAGTATGGCCGCGTTTCATTAAATTTAAAACACGGTCTGAGCCACTTTGTACTGGTAAATGTAAGTGATCAACTAGCTCAGGTACATCGGCATACGCATCAATAATGTCGGGAGTAAACTCTACAGGGTGTGAGGTGGTGTAACGAATACGGTCAATCCCGTCAATTGCGGCTACTAAACGAATCAGGTCTGAGAAATAGCAAATTTCACCATCGTGTGTATCACCACGGTACGCATTTACGTTTTGACCTAATAGGTTTACTTCACGTACGCCTTGCTCGGCTAACTGTGCAACTTCTAATAGCACGTCATCAACAGGACGGCTCACTTCTTCACCACGAGTGTAAGGTACAACACAGAAAGTACAGTATTTAGAACAACCTTCCATAATTGATACAAACGCAGAAGGGCCTTCCGCTTTTGGCTCTGGTAAGCGGTCAAATTTTTCAATCTCAGGGAATGAAATATCAACAACTGATGACCCTTTGTTACCTTGCACTTGTTTAATCATTTCAGGTAAACGGTGCAAAGTTTGTGGACCAAAAATAACATCTACAAACGGCGCACGTTGGCGAATTGAATCACCTTCTTGCGATGCAACACAGCCGCCTACACCAATAATAAGGTCTGGTTTGTCATCTTTTAATAACTTCCAACGGCCTAGTTGGTGGAATACTTTTTCTTGCGCTTTTTCACGAATTGAACAGGTGTTAAGTAAGATAACATCAGCATCAGCAGCTTCTTCAGTTAGCTGATAGCCGTTGGTAGCATCTAGAAGATCAGCCATTTTCTGAGAGTCGTATTCGTTCATCTGACAACCCCAGGTTTTAATATGCAGCTTTTTGCTCATTGAAATATAGCCTCGTGTTCAATTCGATAGTGGCACAAACATGTGCTAGAAACAGGTATAAGTGGCGTAACTATTAAAATTTCGCTCGACTTAAAGGACGCGTATTTTAGCTGGATACACGCTCAAAACCAAGTATAGATTTCATGTTTGTGATCTGAAATCAATATAGTATGGGTTTAATAAGAGAATTAAGCGAAGCGCTCACACTGAGCAAACTAATTACGATACAATCGAAGCAGAGTTAAGTCAGAATTAAAATGATGAAAAACATGGCTAAAAATAATGTAATTATAGTAGGGGGCGGCATGGTTGGTGCCGCCATGGCTATTAAATTAGCGCAACAAGGCAAAGCCGTACGTGTTATTGAAAAACACCCAATAGATGCATCACAGGCACTTAGTAGTGATGATGTTGATATACGTATTTCGGCTATTAACCGCTTTTCTGAAAAATTGCTTGATCAGCTCGGTGCAATGCCATTACTACGAGCAAATAGATTGGCTCCCTATGAACAATTAGAGACTTTTGAGCGCGGTAACGATCATTTACTATTTGATTGTCATGCTATTAATACCACCCATTTAGGTCATTTAATTGAGAATAAGCTAATCCAAGCCAGTTTATGGCAGCAATTTGAGCAACATAATATTGAAATGATTAATCCTTCATCGGCTTTAACGGCAATAGAGCAAAACCTTGATAGCATTACCTTGCACTATAACGAGCAAAACTATACGGCCGATTTAGTCATTGCAGCAGATGGTGGACAATCACAATTACGCAGTAAAGCCAATATTGGCATAACAGGCTGGCAATATCAGCAGCATTGTATGGGCGTATTAATAAAACTAGACGCCCCACAACAAGTAAAAACATGGCAGCAGTTTACACCTTCGGGGCCTGTTGCGTTTTTACCTATGCAAGCACCTTACGCAAATTTAATTTGGTATGACGATGCAAATACCCTCAAAGCATTTAAAGATCTATCGCCTAGTGCGTTAAAGGCCCGGATTGTTGAAAAGTTTCCAAAGCTTGCTGGTGATTTTGAAGTACAAAGCCATGCTATATTTCCTTTAGCAAGGCAGCATGCCAATAATTATTCACAAGGCAGACTTGTTTTAGTAGGCGATGCGGCGCACACCATTAACCCCTTGGCAGGACAGGGCGTTAATTTAGGTTTTCAAGATGTGGCTGCATTAGCTGAAGTGTTGCGTACAGCAGATGATGTAGGTTGCCCGCTAATGCTTCAAGAGTACGAGCGTAGTCGTCGTAACGCCAATTTATTAATGATGAGTATGATGGATGCTTGCTACTTTGGTTTCTCAAATCAAATAGCCCCATTAAAATGGGCGCGTAGCACGTTTTTAAAGTTAGCCAATAATGCAGGGCCGGTAAAAAATTGGGTATTAAAATACGCAATAAGCGGTGAGCTTAGTTAATAATAGTTAATAATACCAATCCGCAATAATACTTAATCATTTTGAGGGGCTAAACGTGTCGCTACCTGTGTTAAAAAATACTCATTTAGAACAACTAAATAGCGAATTTTTTGCCTAGCTATCAACACGTTTTTCCACCCTCAAAATAGCTCACTTAATTAAGCGAATTGGTATAAAAGGCTCAAATTTGGGTCTTTTTTTTATGCCGGTAAAAAAATTATGTTGATTTATAAAGATAGAGGAAAAGATATAAATTAAGGGATTTAGCAAGTCGTAGAACAGAGTAATCAAGGAAGTGTGCAAATTGGCTGGGATACCAGGATTTGAACCTGGGAATGCCAGGATCAAAACCTGGTGCCTTACCGCTTGGCGATATCCCAACTCTAAATTTGGATGAGTTTTAGTTCTAGTTAAGAACATGGTGCGGAAGGAGAGACTTGAACTCTCACATCCTAAGATACTGGAACCTAAATCCAGCGCGTCTACCAATTCCGCCACTCCCGCAGTTCTTATTCTTATACAACATTCTTTAGTAGAAGAAGTTGGCTGGGATACCAGGATTTGAACCTGGGAATGCCAGGATCAAAACCTGGTGCCTTACCGCTTGGCGATATCCCAACTAAGAAATTGCTGATAGTTTTAATTCTTATCAAGAATGTGGTGCGGAAGGAGAGACTTGAACTCTCACATCCTAAGATACTGGAACCTAAATCCAGCGCGTCTACCAATTCCGCCACTCCCGCATACAAATTTATATTTAGACTCCTAACAGAGTATTTCTTAATTCAACGTTCTTTGGTAGAAGAAGTTGGCTGGGATACCAGGATTTGAACCTGGGAATGCCAGGATCAAAACCTGGTGCCTTACCGCTTGGCGATATCCCAACTAAGAAATTACTGATAATTTTAATTCTTATCAAAGAATATGGTGCGGAAGGAGAGACTTGAACTCTCACATCCTAAGATACTGGAACCTAAATCCAGCGCGTCTACCAATTCCGCCACTCCCGCATCGAGTATACAGGTATTCATGTTTTGGAACCTAAATCCAGCGTCTTATTCAAGACAACTGCCAATTCCTCCACTCCCGCATTATCACTTTGAATTAATCAAAGAAATGGTAGTTATTTTAAACTCTTCATTGAGTTGCAATTTAACTCTTGCAGAGCCACTTCTAGAAAAGAAATGGTGGCTAAGACGGGATTTGAACCTGTGACCCCATCATTATGAGTGATGTGCTCTAACCAGCTGAGCTACTTAGCCATTGTTGGCTGGGATACCAGGATTTGAACCTGGGAATGCCAGGATCAAAACCTGGTGCCTTACCGCTTGGCGATATCCCAACAATAAACAATTGATAGTTTTAATTCTTATCAAGAATATGGTGCGGAAGGAGAGACTTGAACTCTCACATCCTAAGATACTGGAACCTAAATCCAGCGCGTCTACCAATTCCGCCACTCCCGCATTATCACTTTGAATTAATCAAAGAAATGGTAGTTATTTTAAACTCTTCATTGAGCAACAAAAAATAAATGGTGGCTAAGACGGGATTTGAACCTGTGACCCCATCATTATGAGTGATGTGCTCTAACCAGCTGAGCTACTTAGCCATCTTTTTTGTTAGCACTTCATCGCTGAGTGCGGGGCGTATTATGCTGATATGCCCCAAATTCGTCAACACCTTTTTTGCAAAAAAACACTTAAGTTGGTTTGTTTGCAGGAAAAATAGGCTAACCGGCTACTTTTTAATTAAAACGTTGCTTTTTTAACACTCTTTATGAGCTGAGTATTATAATTTTAGCTTTGCTTTACGTTTGAAAGCTTATTACTAGGGTAGACTAATATTCGGCTGAAAATAAAAAAAGCCCGTAAAAACGAGCCTTTTAAAACAATTAGCCACTCAAGGTGGTGCAGTGTTTAATTATACGTTGAACAAGAAGTTCATTACATCGCCATCTTTAACAATGTATTCTTTACCTTCTTGACGCATTTTACCTGCTTCTTTTGCACCGCTTTCGCCTTTACATGCAATAAAGTCATCAAAAGCAATTGTTTGTGCACGGATAAAGCCACGTTCAAAGTCGGTATGGATTTTACCTGCAGCTTGCGGCGCTGTTGCACCCACAGGGATAGTCCATGCGCGAACTTCTTTTACACCCGCAGTAAAGTAGGTTTGTAAGTGCAGTAATTCATAACCGCCACGAATAACAAGGTTAAGCCCAGGCTCTTCAAGACCAAGGTCAGCCATAAACTCTAACTTGTCTTCATCTTCAAGCTCAGAAAGCTCAGACTCGATAGCGGCACACACAGGTACTACAACCGCATCTTCAGCGGCAGCTATTTCACGCACACGATCAAGTAGTGGGTTATTTTCAAATCCATCTTCAGCAACGTTAGCAATGTACATAGTTGGTTTGATGGTTAAGAAGTTAATAGGTGCAATTGCTGCTTTTTCTTCTTTTGTTAGTGCTAAAGAACGTAAAGTTAAGCCTTCATCAAGATGCACTTTTACTTTTTCAAGTACTGCATTTTGCTCTTTTGCGTCTTTATCACCGCCTTTTGCTTTTTTTGCATTACGGAAAATTGCTTTATCAGCACTGTCCATATCAGCAAGCACAAGCTCAGTGTTGATCACGTCAATGTCATCCGCAGGGTCAATAGTACCCGCTACGTGAATAACATTTTCATCTTCAAAACAGCGAACTACATGGCCAATCGCATCTGTTTCACGAATATTTGCTAAAAACTGATTGCCTAGGCCTTCACCTTTCGATGCACCTTTAACTAAACCCGCAATATCCACAAACTCCATACTTGTCGTAAGAATACGTTGTGGGTTAACAATTTTAGCAAGTTCGTCTAGGCGAGGATCTGGCACCGGTACCACACCTGTATTAGGTTCAATGGTACAAAAAGGAAAGTTAGCGGCTTCAATACCCGCTTTAGTCAATGCATTGAAAAGTGTTGATTTACCAACATTAGGCAAGCCAACGATGCCACATTTAAAACCCATAGTAAGATACCTTGTTTAGATTCGTTTAAAACGTGTGTACGTATACCCTAAAAAGTTAGGGCTTAAACGAATGTAGTCTGTTTTGTGCTTTTAACACACCGTCTTTAGCAAGTATTTCCATACAACGAACTGCTTCATCAACTGCGGCATCCATTTTTTCCTGATCTTCCTTGGCTGCTTTTCCAAGCACCCAACCGGTGACCATTTCACGATGTCCAGGATGACCAACACCTATGCGTAAGCGCATAAAGTCTTTTTGATTTGCCATTTTTGCAATAATGTCTTTTAAGCCATTATGACCGCCATGTCCGCCGCCTTTTTTTAATTTAGCAACGCCCGGGTCTAAATCCAATTCATCATGGGCAACAAGTATGTCTTCCACTGGGATTTTAAAAAAATTGGCTAAACTACTCACCGCTTTGCCACTTAAGTTCATGTAAGTGGTGGGGATCAGTAATTTGAATTCTTTGCCTTGAATAATCACTTTGCCAGTAAGGCCGTGATATTTAGGGTCGTGTTTTAGCGTGCAGTTGTAGCGTGCAGCGAGTTCTTGAATGAACCAAGCACCTGCGTTGTGGCGTGTATTTGCGTATTCGGGGCCTGGATTAGCCAGGCCCACAAGCATTTGAATAGAATTCAAGGTGCGAGACCTTAAATATTATTCTGCAGCGTCTGAAGCGTCGTCTTCAGTTGGAGCTGCTTTGTTAGCTTTGATAGTAACGATAGACTGATCGTGGCCTTCGCCTTTACCAAGCTCAACAGATTGAACACCTTTAGGGAACGCAAGATCTGTAAGGTGGATTGAATCACCAGCAACAAGATCAGAAACGTTAACTTCGATGAATTCTGGAAGTGACTTAGGAAGACAAGAAATTTCAACTTCAGTTAACTGGTGAACAACAGTTGCACCTAACTTAGTTACTTTATCTTCACCGATGAAGTGTAAAGGAACCTTAGTTACTAGTTTGTGAGTTGCGTCTACACGTTGGAAATCAAGGTGAGTAAGCTTAGGCTTGAAAGGGTGACGTTGGATATCTTTTAAGATAGCTTCAACTTTCTCGCCACCTACATTCAATGTAAGAATGTGAGTGTAAAAGCCTTCGTCTTCTTGTGCTTTGATCATATCTTTATGTTCAAAAGTAAGCGATAAAGCTTCTTTATCAGCTCCATAAAGGATTGCCGGCACTTTGTCTTCGCGACGTAGGCGGCGGCTCGCACCAGTACCAGTTTCTACGCGAAGTTCAGCGTCATAAGTATAAGTTGTGTTAGACATAATGTCTCCAATAATTAAAAGTGTTAGGGCCTTTGCGACCAAGGTCCCTAGCCAAAAGGCGCGCTATCATACCACCGCGGGTTTATAAAATAAACATCGCTTACAAAAAAAGCGCCAAAAGGCGCTTTTATACTCATTAATGTTTAACTTTAGTGTTCAAACATTGCCGAGATAGATTCTTCGTTGCTAATGCGACGAATAGTCTCTGCTAACATATCTGCAAGCGTTAATACTTTAACAATATCAAGTGCTTTTAGTTCGTCAGACAGTGGAATTGAGTCAGTTACAATTACCTCATCAATCACAGAGTTACGTAAGTTTTCTGCAGCCGTACCAGAAAGAATTGGGTGAGTAGCGTAAGCAAATACACGTTTAGCGCCATGTTCTTTAAGGGCTTCAGCCGCTTTACACAATGTACCACCGGTATCAATCATGTCATCAACAATAATACAATCGCGGCCTTCAACGTCACCAATAATATGCATAACTTGAGAAACGTTAGCTTGAGGGCGACGTTTATCAATAATAGCTAAGTCGGTATCGTTTAATAGTTTTGCAATTGCACGGGCACGTACAACACCACCAATATCAGGTGATACAACTACCACGTCATCAAAGTCGCGGTTTTTCATATCTTCTAATAATACTGGGCTACCAAATACGTTATCCACTGGTACATCGAAGAAGCCTTGGATTTGCTCAGCGTGTAAATCAACCGTAAGAACGCGGTCAACACCTACACTTGATAAGAAATCCGCAACCACTTTAGCTGTAATTGGTACACGCGCAGAACGAACACGACGATCTTGACGAGCATAACCAAAGTAAGGAATAACAGCAGTGATACGACCGGCAGATGCACGGCGTAGCGCATCAACCATAACGATAAGTTCCATCAGGTTATCGTTAGTAGGAGCACAGGTTGATTGTAAGATAAAAACATCCGAGCCACGAACATTTTCATTAATTTGAACACTGATCTCACCGTCACTAAAACGGCCAACAACAGCATCGCCTAATTCAATATATAAACGTTTTGCAACTTTTTGAGCTAGGTCAGGTGTTGCGTTACCAGCGAAGAGCTTCATGTCAGGCACGGTAGGGTTCCTCAGGCACTGAATTTTTGGACTAACTTACATTGAATGAACAAAGTAGGTTAACTTGTGATTACTTGTACGTTACTTCATTTATCAATGATGGCGGCTAACTCCGTGTGAGCAGGAGAAGTATTAACGCTTGAAGCGATAAACCCCTGCCAAGTATGGGGGAGGTTAGCAAGTACATCTTGTGCTTGAACTTGGCTAGCAAATTCAACAAAACAACATGAACCTGTTCCGGTCATCTTTGATGGGGCGTATTTTAGCAACCACTGCAGGGTTTTTTCAACCTCGGGACACAGCTTTTTCACTAAAGGCTCACAATCGTTAGTTAAAATCTGCTGTTGCCAGTCACCTGAAAGCTTAGGTGTGTCGCGTTTTAAATCCGGGTGAGTAAATATTTTTGCAGTGCTGACATGCTGGTTTGGAAAAACAACGCAGTACCATTTTTGTGGCAGTTTAACATACTCTAATTGCTCGCCAATGCCATGCGCTATGGCACTTTTACCTTTAATGAATACAGGTACGTCTGCACCGAGTTTTAACCCTAAATCTGCAAGTTCATCTGATGTAAGGGCAGTATTCCACAGAGTATTAAGGGCTAAAAGTGTTGTTGCTGCATCGGATGAACCGCCACCAACGCCTCCGCCCATAGGCAAACGTTTGGTTAAATTTATTTTTGCACCTACATTCACTTTACACTGAGTTTGTAGTAACAACGCTGCTTTATAAATCAAGTTGTCCGTTAACGCAATGTCATGAGTGTCGCCGCTAATACTAATATTTTTATCATTACTAAGCGTAAAATGGAGTTCATCGCCATAGTTCAAAAATGTAAACAGGGTTTCTAATTCATGATAGTCATCATCGCGGCGACCATTAATATGTAAAAATAAATTTAGCTTAGCTGGGGCAATCAGCGAAAATTCACAGAGAGTATTCATAATTAGTTAAACTGCCAATCGTAGAGTTTGATTTTAATTTTAATCTTTTGATGGGTTAAGGTTAAGGCGTTTGGCAACCAAAAACCGTATTTTTGCACATAACTGGTGTAGTTTATTTGCCATTTTTTGCCATCGCCATCAAACCATAACACGCTTCTAGCACGGCCTAACTGGTCAACGTCTAAGGTTTGATCGTCAATAGTCGCTTTTAACCACTGACCGGCGTTATTAACCGGCAAAGTAAACCCTGTCAAGCGCTGTAAAAGTTTACTCGCATTAGTATCAAAAAACTGTTGATCATCAAATATTAATTCAGCGCCCATTGCGGTTTGTTTGAGCGATAAAATCCGGGTGCCAATAAATGTGGTTAACACTAAATGATTGCTATTTTGTGTTTGTTGCCAATTTAAGTTGGCAGATTGACGTTCATCAGGGCTAATAAACGCTAATTTACCTTCCACCTGCCAAGTTTTTTGTTCGCTAAGGCGTAACTTCCAGCCTTCGTAAGTTTTTGTATTATAGTTGTTTTTATTAGCGCAGCCCGTTAAAAAAACAAATAACAGGGTTAAAATAAAATATTGTCGAGTCAAATGTTGTTCCTTACTTTCCATATTCCTGAGATTTTTGATAAAATTGCCGCCTATGTAGTAGGGCTCAGCAATATTTGGCAGATATGACCATAATAGCACTTGGTATTAATCACAAAACCGCATCCGTAGATTTACGAGAAAAAGTGGCCTTTTCGCCTGAGCAAATTTCAGAGGCGCTACAACAATTAAGTGGCCATGCCGACTTTAATGAGGCGGTTATTGTCTCTACCTGTAATCGCACTGAGTTGTATTGTAGCCTTGCGCAGCAAAATTCCCAAACATTGTTGCAATGGTTAGCCAGTTTCCATGGTTTAGATGAACATGAACTGAGTAAAAACATTTATTGTTATGAAGACGGCGCAGCAATAAATCATTTAATGCGTGTAGCTTGTGGGCTTGACTCATTAGTATTAGGCGAGCCACAGATTTTAGGGCAAATAAAGCAAGCTTATAATAGTGCAAAAACCCACGATGCGGTGGGCGTTACTTTTGATCGTTTGTTTCAAAAAACCTTTTCAGTGGCAAAAGAAGTACGCACCGAAACCAATATTGGCGCGAGTGCGGTATCGGTCGCATTTGCTGCGGTTAATCTTGCAAAGCACATTTACGGCAAGTTAGACAAAACCAAGGTGTTATTAATTGGTGCCGGTGAAACCATTGAGCTGGTAGCAAAACATCTATACCAAAATGAACCGCAAAAAATAACCGTAGCTAATAGAACAATTGAACGCGCTCGCGGCTTAGCTGATGAAGTATCAGCAGATGTTATTGCTTTGGCACAATTACCTGAACGATTACACCAAGCCGATATTGTTATTAGCTCCACTGCCAGTACTTTGCCTATTATTGGTAAAGGGGTAGTAGAACAAGCACTAAAACAACGCCGTTATAAGCCAATGTTATTTATAGATATTGCTGTGCCGCGCGACATTGAGAGTCAAGTAGGTGAGCTTGACGACGCTTACTTATATTCGGTTGATGACTTACAAACGATTGTTAGCGAAAACATGGCAGCGCGTGAGCAAGCGGCAGAGCAAGCACAAATTATTATTAGTGAGCGCACCAAAGAGTTTTTTATGTGGCTGCGTTCACTCGATTCAGTGGATTTAATTCGCCACTACCGTAATGATGTACAAACAACAAAAGCAGAGCTTGTAGATAGGGCGATTAGCCAGCTAAATACAGGTAAAAATGCAGAAAAAGTAATATTAGAGCTAGCCAATAAATTAACCAATCGCTTAATGCACGCGCCTACCCGTGCCATCCAAGATGCAGCGAAAAAAGGTGAAGTGGCTCAGTTAAATCAATTGAAAAAAATGTTAGGTATAGATCAGGAATAACAGTTAAATGAAAGAGTCCGTTTATCGTAAATTAGAAACCTTAGTTGAGCGCTATGAAGAAGTACAAGCGCTGCTAAGTGACCCATCGGTCATTAGTGATCAAAACCGCTTTCGTACTCTTTCAAAAGAATACTCTGAGCTTGAAGAAGTGGTAAAAACATTTTTAGCGTACCAGCAAGCGCAAGAAGATTTGAGCAGTGCTGAAGAAATGCTTAAAGATTCAGACCCTGAAATGCGTGAAATGGCACAAGAAGAATATAAAGAAGCAAAAGCACAGATTTCGACTTTAGAAGACGATATTCAAGTTCTGATGCTGCCTAAAGATCCGAAAGACAATAACAACGTGTTTTTAGAGGTTCGCGCTGGAACGGGTGGCGATGAAGCGGCTATTTTTGCTGGTGACTTATTCAGAATGTACAGCCGTTACGCAGAAACAAAAAAGTGGAAAGTAGAAGTTGTCACCACCAACGAAGGTGAACACGGTGGGTATAAAGAAGTAATTGCTAACATCAGCGGTGAAGGTGTTTACGGGCAATTAAAGTTTGAATCAGGCGTGCACCGTGTGCAACGTGTCCCTGAAACTGAGTCTCAGGGCCGTGTACATACCTCTGCATGTACTGTAGCCGTTATGGCTGAAGTACCAGAAGCAGAAGCCATCGAAATCAATACTGCTGATATTAAAGTTGATACCTTTAGAGCATCGGGCGCGGGTGGTCAGCACGTTAATAAAACCGACTCTGCCATTCGTATTACCCATTTACCTACGGGTGTAGTGGTTGAGTGTCAAGATGAGCGCTCTCAGCATAAAAACCGTGCTAAAGCGATGTCGGTATTGGCTGCACGCCTTCAGCAAGCTGAAGATGAAAAACGTCATGCTGCTGAAGCATCAGAGCGTCGTAACTTAGTGGGCAGTGGCGATCGTTCTGAGCGTATTCGTACCTACAATTATCCACAAGGTCGTATTACCGATCACCGTATTAACCTAACACTTTATCGTCTTAATGAAGTGGTAGCGGGTGACTTAGGTGCCGTTGTTGAGCCACTAATGCAAGAGCATCAAGCCGACTTACTTGCAGCAATGGGCGACGATTAATCGTGAACCCCACTGTTGAAAACGCTATTGCTACAGGTGCTAATTTATTAGCATCAAGTAGTGATAGCGCAAAGTTAGATGCGCAGGTATTACTGCTCAATATTTTACAAAAACCACGAAGTTATTTATTTACTTGGCCTGAAAAACAGCTCACAGATCAGCAGTATCAGGCATTTCAACATGCTTGTGAACGTCGCTTACAAGGCGAACCCGTTTCGCACATTACTGGGTGCCGTGAATTTTGGAGTTTGCAACTTGAAGTGAACCCAACAACACTCATCCCTCGACCTGATACGGAAACCTTAGTTGAGCTTGCGCTTGAATGCGAAGTGCCTAAAAACGCGAAAGTACTTGATTTAGGTACGGGTACCGGGGCAATAGCACTGGCGCTAGGGAGTGAAATGCCTACTTGGGATATTACGGCTGTTGATCGTATTGATGACGCGGTGGCGTTGGCCAAGCGCAACCAACAACGTTTAGCGATAAATAATGTCACTGTTGAGCAAAGTAACTGGTTCAGTGCGTTAAAAAACAAAAAATTTGATCTAATTGTAACCAATCCACCCTATATAGAACATGACGATGTACACTTATATCAAGGCGACGTACGCTTTGAACCTTTGTCTGCATTAGTTGCAGATGATGCAGGAATGGCTGATATTAAACAAATAATTACACAATCACGTGACTATTTACACGCAAGTGGCTATCTTTTAATTGAACACGGATTTGAGCAAAGTGCAGCTGTTCGTCATATTTTCAATCAAATGGCGTTTATAAATGTAAGCACAGTGAAAGATCTTGGTAATAACGACCGCGTAACGTTCGGACAATGGCCCTAAATAATTTAAAATAGCTCCGTTGTTTGTTTGCATATGGTTTAAGGAATTCTATGTGATGGAAGATTTTTTATTTTCAAATGAACAACCACCTGAAGTAGCAAGTGAAGAGCAGGGGACATGGAAAGTTTTAATAGTTGATGATGAGCCAGAGGTTCATGCTGTAACCCGCTTAGCGTTAAGTGACTTTAAATTCCAAGATAAACGTTTGGAATTTATTAGCGCTTACTCAGGTGCAGAGGCAAAAAAGTTAATTGATGATCATCCTGATGCAGCCATCATCCTACTTGATGTTGTAATGGAAACAGACGACGCCGGTTTGCAAGTCGCGAAGTACATACGCGATACCGTTAAAAATAATTACATTCGTATCATTTTACGTACTGGGCAACCGGGGCAAGCGCCTGAACGCCAAGTTATTGTGAATTACGACATAAATGACTACAAATCAAAAACAGAACTCACCGCACAAAAACTATTCACCGTGATGATGGCTAGTCTTCGCTCGTATCGAGATATTATTTCTATTGAGCAGTCACGTGAGGGGCTAGAAAAAATAATTACCGCCTCTCGCAATATTTTTGCCACTCATTCAATGGATAACTTTATTGAGGGGGTGATGCAGCAGCTAACGTCCTTACTTAACGTGGCCGACGAAGCTATGTACGCCACCACCTTAGTTGCGCAAAATCCGTCAGAGGAATTAAATAAAAAACTGATTGTTTGCTCTGGCACTGGTGATTTTGCGAAGCGCGAAGGGGAAGAGCTCGAAACAGTACTGGCAGAAGATCAATTGCAAGCGTGCCAAGAAGCCCTAGCCAACAAAGCAATTGTTTACAGAGATGACTATTTGTTTGCCTACTGCAGTAGTAAGTTTAATCATAATTCGATGTTATTTGTATCCGGTGTGCCATCTAAACTGACGGATACGCAACGAAATTTAATTGAAATTTTTTCTCAAAATGTGCAGTTGGCATTTGAAAATGTACAATTACATACTGAAGTTGAAGCCACCCAACAAGAACTTGTTTATCGTTTAAGTGAAGCGGTTGAACAGCGCTCATGTGAAACGGGTAATCACGTAAAGCGGGTTGCTTATATTTGTTATGAGTTGGCATTAGGGCATGGATTATCTGAAGAGCAAGCGAATTTAATTCGTTTTGCATCGCCTTTACATGATGTGGGAAAAATAGGTATTCCAGATGCTATTTTAAATAAGCCTGGTAAGTTAAATAGCGATGAATGGGAAATTATGAAAACCCACGCAGGCAAAGGCTACGCCATTTTAAAAGATTCACCGCGTAAAATAGTCAGTGCAGGGGCGTTAATTGCACAGCAACATCACGAAAAGTGGGATGGTTCAGGTTACCCTTGCGGCTTAAAAGGCGAGCGTATCGATATTTTTGCTCGCATAGTGGCATTGGCAGATGTTTATGATGCACTGCGCCATAAACGTTGTTATAAAGGTGCGTGGACGCTTGAAGAAGCGGTTGCGGAGATCAATGCAAATAAAGGCACGCATTTTGATCCTAAACTTGTTGACGTATTCAATGATAGACTTGAAGAACTTGAGGCGGTACTTTTACGCTTTCCTGATAAAACACATAACTAAACAGAAGTAACAATACACATGGATTATTTAGCATTAAAACATACGCACATGGTAATTGCGCTAGTGAGTATTATTTTATTTTACGTACGTTCTTTTTCTCGCATGGGCAGTGGTAGCCTTGCTAAAAATAAAGTGGTTTTTATTGGTAGCCACAGTATAGACACTTTACTAATCATCTCGGCTATTACTTTAATGGCCATGGCTAAAATAAATCCATTAGAGCAACTTTGGTTATTAGAAAAAATTGTGCTGGTGGTTGTTTATATCGCTGTTGGGATTATTAGTGCTAAGCAAACCACGACATTACCTAAGGTCATCTTTTTAGTGTTTAACACTGCGGTTATCTTAGCTATTGGCTTTTTAGCAACTGCTAAAGCCCCGCTATTGTTATAATTAACAATATTTGTTTAAGCTTTGCACCCAAGGTGCAAAGCTTACCTCTTTAATTCATTTCTGATTATTGGTATCTAGCCTTAAAATTAGGTAAACTACGTGTTCGTTTTCTAGAATGTTGTAGTATGAATGACCACCCTCGGGTTTGATGAACACGATGAATCTTATATAGAAGATGCCTACGATGATTTTTTGCCACCGGCTATATATCGTTGTATTAAAGCAGAAGCTAAATGGGACCCTCAAATAGACTTAACACCAAGTCTTAAAATACTGACTGCGTTTGAGCAACAAATAGAGGCTATTTGTTCGCAAACACGCGATCCGCATGATCGTTTAGAACAATTACTTGATTGTTTTTACAGTCAGTGGTTATTTAGTGCGTCAAGCTTGAAAGTACCTGAGTACAAGCTAAATAGCATTAGTTACACCTTGTCTATGCGCAGTGGTACCCCCACGACCTTAGCTATTTTGTTATGCCATTTTTTACAGCACGCAAAACTTGATGCCAGTGTAAGTATAACTCAAGGCGAAGTGGGCATTCACGTCGCAATGAGCGATGATGAAGGGTATATTGTTGAGCCTAGCAGTGGTCAACAAAGCTGGTATATCATTCCTGAAAACAGCAACGAAGATAATGCACAAGAGCAAGAGCCTCTCGAGCTTATTTTTGAAGACGAAGTATATAAATTATTTTTAGCGCAACAAAAATGGTCTTTCATCAGTGAGAACAAATTTGGTCATGCGTTAACTTGCGTTGATTTGTTAATGGAAATGCTAGGGGATGATCCCTATGAGCGACGCGACAGAGGCTATTTACTAAATCAGCTTGGCTGCCCTAAAATGGCACGAGATGATTTACAATTTTTTGTTGATGAGTGTCCCGACGACCCTGCGATAGAAGTCATCCAACACCAAATCGAAGAACTTGAAGATAATCATAAAACCCACCATTAAAAATAAAAATAGGAAACGTTATGGCTGATCCCCAAACTGCGTTGATTACCAATGATGCTGTAGTGCTTGGTTTACTGGCGATTATTTTAGGCTTTATTTTTAAAACCTCGTCTAGTCAGCGTCCAGGGCTTGTAGCATTTTACAAATATGTGCCTGCACTATTGCTATGCTATTTTTTACCATCGTTATTAAATACCTTTGGTATTGTTGATGGCTCGCAGTCGAGTGTTTATTACGTTGCTTCGCGGTATTTATTACCTGCGTGTTTAATCTTATTAACCATTAGCATTGATTTAAGAGCGATTATTAATCTGGGCCCTAAAGCATTAATCATGTTCTTAACAGGAACCGCAGGCATTGTGATTGGTGGCCCATTAGCTATTTTAATCATGAGTGCCGTATACCCTGAAGCAGTGGGGGGTCATGGCCCTGATGCTGTTTGGCGCGGGATGACAACTATTGCGGGCAGCTGGATTGGCGGTGGCGCAAACCAAGCATCTATGAAAGAGATGTTCGAAGTTGGCGGTGATATTTTCTCTGCGATGGTCACTGTTGATGTGATTGTGGCTAATTTATGGATGGCAGTATTATTATTAATGGCGGCTAACCATAAAGCGATTGATGCCAAAGCGGGAGCCGATACCACTGCGATTGAAGATTTGAAGCAACGTGTTGAAAAATACCATGCAGAGCATGCCCGTATGCCAACGCTGAATGATTACATGATGATTATTGCTATTGCCTTTGGTATTACAGGTCTAGCACATTTTTGTGCTGATATTTTAGGGCCATTCTTTGCCAACAATTATGCATGGGCAAAAGAATACAGCCTAAATAGTAAGTTCTTCTGGCTTATTGTTATATCTACCACTATCGGTATTAGTCTATCGTTCACTAAAGTGCGTCATATCGAAGCCTTTGGCTCGTCTAAAGTGGCATCTGCCTTTTTATATATTTTAGTGGCATCGATTGGCCTGCATATGAATGTGATGGCGATTTTTGATTCACCAATGTATTTTGTGATTGGTGCGATTTGGATGCTAACTCACGCTGGCTTAATGCTGATTGTTGCTAAACTAATTAAAGCGCCGTTATTTTATATGGCTGTTGGCTCTCAGGCCAATGTAGGGGGCGCTGCTTCAGCACCTGTTGTTGCCGCTGCGTTTCACCCATCACTGGCACCGGTAGGTGTATTATTAGCAGTACTTGGCTATGGTGTAGGTACATATATGGCGTATATTTGTGGATTAATGATGCAAGCAGTTGCACCATAAGGAATTAAAATGAACAACCAAGTTATAAATATTAATCAAATAGAACTGGCAAATAATAAACCCTTTGTTTTATTTGGTGGCATGAATGTGCTGGAATCTCGTGATTTAGCGATGCGTATTGCCGAGCATTATGTTGAAGTGACTACTAAATTAAATATTCCTTATGTATTTAAGGCGTCATTTGATAAAGCAAATCGCTCGTCCATTAATTCTTACCGCGGTCCGGGCATGGAAGAAGGTTTAAAAATATTTGAAGAGATTAAAAACACCTTTAATATTCCTTTGATCACTGACGTGCATGAACCTCACCAAGCAGCACCAGTTGCAGAAGTTGTTGATGTTATTCAGTTACCTGCGTTTTTGGCACGTCAAACAGACTTAGTGGTCGCAATGGCTAAAACCGGCGCCATTATTAATGTTAAAAAGCCTCAGTTTTTAGCCCCGCATGAAATGCGTCATATCATTACTAAATTTAATGAAGCTGGCAACAATAATGTGGCCTTGTGTGAACGTGGTTCAAGCTTTGGTTATAACAACCTAGTGGTTGATATGCTGGGCATGGATGACATGAAAACCATGGCGCCCGTTATATTTGACGCCACTCATGCGCTACAACGTCCTGGCGGTCGAGCTGATTCAGCCGATGGTCGTCGTGCTCAAGCAGCAGAACTGGCTCGTAGTGGCATGGCACTGGGTATTGCAGGCTTATTTATTGAGGCACACCCAAATCCAAATGAAGCAAAATGTGATGGGCCTTGTGCATTAGCACTGAGTAAATTAGAAGGGTACTTATCGCAAATGAAAGCGGTTGATGATCTAATCAAAAGCTTTGCTCCGCTTGATACCAGTGCTAGCGATTTATAAGGCTTATTAACTTATTAAAAAGCGACTTAGGTCGCTTTTTTTGTGGCTTGAATATACTCTTTCCCAGCATAGGTATATAATTCACCGCATAAGAAAAACTAATTCTAAGCTTGGTTGTCATGTCAAGACGAGTTCCTCCATTAAACGCGCTAAAAGCTTTTGAAGCTGCAGCCCGTCATTTAAGCTTTACTAAAGCCGCAGAAGAGTTGTATGTGACGCAGGCTGCGGTAAGTCATCAAATTAAAACCCTCGAAGAGCACTTAGGGTTAAAGCTGTTTTTACGTAAAAATCGCTCGTTACTTTTGACTGAAGAAGGTCAAGGCTACTTTTTAGATATTAAAGAGATTTTTACTCAGCTAATTGACGCAACCGAAAAGCTATTAGCCCGAGGTGCTAAAGGCTCGCTAACAGTGAGTTTAACTCCGAGCTTCGCTATTCAATGGCTTATTCCTCGATTGAGTTTATTTAATGAATTGCACCCAGAAATTGATGTGCGAATTAAAGCCCAAGATCAAGACGAAAACTCGTTAACTGACGATGTTGATATTTCAATTTACTATGGTCGTGGTCATTGGAGTGGCGTACAAGCTTATAAATTGCATACTGAATACTTAGTGCCGCTGTGTAGCCCATTACTGTTAAGTGGACCCAGAGCGCTTAATCAACCAAGTGATTTAGCAAACCATACCTTGTTGCATGACACCACTCGTAAAAACTGGAAAACCTGGATGAAAACCGCGGGTGTTCGCAATGTACAAGTTAACCAAGGGCCTATTTTTAGTCACTCCTCAATGGTGCTGCAAGCAGCGGTACATGGCCAAGGGGTTGCAATTGGTAATAGTGTTTTAGCAAAACCAGATATTGATGCAGGGCGATTAGTGATCCCGTTTAACCACAGTTTAGAAAGTAAAAACGCTTATTATTTGGTGATCCGTGAGTCGCAAAATGAATTAGGTAAAATTGTGTCATTTAAAGATTGGATGTTAAGCCTAGTTGAGCAGGAGCAAGAATATTAATGAGCATTGAATGGGTTAAAAGCAGTCAGCAGCCTGCAATAGCACAGTTTATATTTGCGCATGGTGCAGGGGCTGGCAGTGATTCTGAGTTTATGCAAACCATGGCCAAACAGCTCAGTGAGTATGGTATTGACGTTGGGCTGTTTGATTTTGAATACATGCAAATTGCTAAACAAACCAATAAACGTCGCCCACCAGAGCGAGCACCAAAATTACTTACATATTTTGAGCATATACTTACTCAAGCTGATGCAAATTTACCGCTATTTATAGGGGGTAAATCAATGGGCGGGCGCATGGCGTCTATGCTTGCTTGCTCAACCTCGCATGCTGTTTTAGGTGTACTTGCGTTTGGTTATCCGTTTCATCCACCGGGCAAGCCAGAAAAACTCCGCACAGATCACTTTGCAGACATACCATGTCCTTTTTTAGTACTACAAGGTGAACGAGACACCTTTGGTACTCGCGAAGAGCTTGCCACAATGGCCATGCCAAAACAGCCGCAATATGTATGGTTAACTGATGGTGACCACTCACTAAAACCACGTAAAAAAAGTGGTATCACAGAGCAGCAAAACCTGAATGTTGCAGCAATCCAGGCCGCTAAATTTATAAAAAACACTGTTGAGAATATAAAAGAGGAAAAACATGATTAAACTATTTTTACTCGCAGGCAGCTTCTTTTGTCTATTTTCAGTGATATTGGGCGCATTTGCTGCCCATGGTTTAAAAAGTCGCTTATCAGATTACGCTATTGGTATTTTTAAAACCGCCGCTGAGTATCAAATGGTACATGGGCTGGCACTGATTGCAGTGGCAATCTTAATAAAGTGGGGCATTAATTTAAGCCTAGCGGGTGGTTTTTTTATAGCAGGTACACTGTTATTTAGTGGCAGCTTATACTTACTGGCATTAACCGGCTTAAAGTGGCTGGGCCCAATTACCCCCTTGGGTGGGCTGTGCTTTATTATTGGTTGGATAGTTATTTTAGTGCAAGTTGCACGATTTAAGTTTTAAAGAGTTTAAGGGTTAATATGTCTAGTGTTGTGATTTACTGTCGTAGTGGTTTTGAAAACGATGCCGCTGCTGAAATAACGTTTCACGCGGCCGAGCAAGGGTTTGCTGGGTATGTAAAAGCTAAACCAAATACCGGTTATGTTATTTATGAATGTTTTGAAGCGCAACACAGCGACGAAATAATCAAAAAAGTTGATTTTAAAAATATGGTGTTCGCACGCCAATGGTTTGCCGGTAACTTGATAGAAAATATGCCTGTAGAGGATAGAGTGGGCGCTATTGTTGATGCCGCAAAAGACTTTACTTTATGCTCTGAGCTGCGAGTAGAAACACCCGATACCAACGAGGGCAAAGAGTTACTGACTTTTTGCAAAAAGATATCAACTCCACTTAAAAAAGCACTCGAGAAACAAAACACCGTATTACGTGAACCAAAAGCAAATCGTCCAGTGATGCATGTGCTGTTTTTAGCTAATAATACTGCGTATGTGGGTTACTCTTACAGTTATAACAACTCACCTTTCTTTATGGGTATTTTACGTTTACGTATGCCAAGCGATGGCCCAAGCCGTTCAACCCTTAAGTTAGATGAGGCATTTAATGTGTTTATTCCTGAGCAGCAGCGTGAGTCGCGAGTACAGGCTGGGATGCGCAGCGTTGATTTAGGTGCTTGCCCAGGCGGCTGGACTTATCAGTTAGTTCGCCGTGGTATGTTTGTTAGCGCGATAGATAATGGCCCAATGAATGAAAGTTTAATGGAAACAGGGCAAGTAAAACATTTTAGAGAAGACGGTTTTAAATATCGGCCAGAAAAAAGAAATATCACTTGGTTAGTTTGCGATATGGTAGAAAAACCTACGAAAGTAACCAACCTGATGATTGACTGGGCAGTAAATGCCTATGCAAAAGAGCTTATTTTCAATCTAAAATTACCGATGAAAAAACGCTTTGACAGTGTGTATGAATGTCTAAAAATGATTAGAGAAGAAATGGCGAAGTTCGGTATCAGCTACGAATTACAAGCTAAGCATTTGTACCATGATCGTGAAGAAATAACGGTACACTTAAATGTAATTAAAGTACCACAAAGCTTATATAGTTAATCGATTAGCGAGTATAAAAAATGGGCCAACTGGCCCATTTTTTTAACTACGATATTGTGGTCGGTAATGCTCAACCCATAACCGCGTAGCGCCACATACTGCCACAGGCATCACAATTAAATTTATGAAAGGGATAGCGGTTAACAGCATTACTGCAAAGCCAAACCCATAAGATAACCCTTGTTTGCCTTTTAAGTCACTTTTCATTTGAGTGAAGCTGACTTTATGGTTATCAAAAGCATAATCTTTATATTGCACCGCATACATCCAGCAGGTAAAGAGTACCCAGAGTACTTGGCCTATTACCGGTAACACCCATAATAAAATAAAAAAGCCAATAGCGCGTGGGAGGTAGTAGCAAAGCTTAGTCCATTCTCGGCCCAGCATTCGCGGCACATCTTTTACTAAATCAGCTAATCCGTCATCGTTAATTTTTTGACCAGTTAAGTATAGCTCTACTTTTTCACTAAGTAAGCCATTGAAAGGGGCAGCAATAAAGTTAGTAATAACGGTAAATAACATACTGTAACTAAACAGCACCACCAGCACAGCAATCGGCCACATTAGCCATTCGAGCCAACTAAGCCATTCTGGAAGCATTGAATTTACAGCGTTAAAGCCATCACTAAGCCAGCCAAATAAAAAGAATAAGGAGCTACCAAATAATAAAATATTAATAAGTAGGGGTATAAGCACAAAGCGTTTTAGCCCTTTTTGACTAATTAACTTAAACCCGGAAAAAAAATATTCCATACCTTGTGTTATTTGCACACTAACCTCACCAATTATTTATATTTTAGCTATTATAAATAGCCTGATGATTTTAAACAGTACTTTTAAGTAACAAAGTATTTAATAAAGGGCACTTGCATACGTCACAATAATAAATTATTCATTTAGGAGGTATTTAAATCCTTCATAAGTGCCTAGGCTCGCGCAATAGACTAAATTACAATGGATGCTAATTTCAATATTATGTATAGTCGAGCTACTATAATAATTTATTATAAACAGCACTTTATAAGAATATAGCGGCGCATTTAGCGTAAGTGATTGTTGAGGAATATAATTTGATTGAAATAATGAGAGTCAGAAAGCTGCTTTCTCAGCAACAAAGTATATTATCTAAAATAGCCTTGGGTGCACCACTTGATGAGGTGCTTGAAAATATTTGCTTATCTATTGAGGAGCTGATTGAAGACGCTTCTGCAAAGTGCTCTATATTAACGCTCAAAGGTGAGCAGCTATTTCATAGTGCAGCCCCTAATATTGCAAAGGGTTACTGTGACGCCATTAATGGCGTGCATATAGGCCCCAGCGTTGGCTCATGCGGTACTGCAGCGTATGAAAAAAAGCGAATTATTGCCTCAGATATTGCAACATCACCCTTATGGGAAAATTATAAAGCGTTGGCATTGAATTTTGATTTAAGGTCGTGCTGGTCAACCCCTATTATTTCAACCCAATCAGATATATTAGGCACCTTTGCAATTTATCATGACAGTGCCAAGTCACCAACACCACAAGACTTAGAATTAATAGACTTTTTTGTTGATTTCACCAGTATTGCTTTAGAAAAGCACACCGAATCACTGAAATCAGAAGCATTGCTTGCAGAGTTACAGCAAAGTAATGAAAAGTTTAAATCCTTTACAAAAGTACTTCCCGATCTTACTCTTATTTTGAGTGAAGAGGGCGAGTATACCAACGTCTACGGCACTGCTAATGAAAGCTTATATTTAAGCCAAGAGTACGTTATTAACCAAAATGTTAGAGACATTATGCTGCCCGAGGATGCCAGCCCTATTATGGCGGTAATTGACAAGACTCTACAGACCAATGAAGTCCAAGTGTTTGAGTATCAGCTAAATATAAAAGGTAAGCAGCTTACATTTGAGGGGCGAACAGCCCCGCTTGAAAGTTATCAACCTAATAATCCTTCGCAGCGACATGTGGTATGGATGGCCAGAGATATCTCTACTCGTAAAGCTGTAGAAGAAGAAGTACAACGGTTAGCATTTTTTGACCCGCTTACAAACCTCCCAAATAGAAGGTTGCTGAATGATAGACTAAGCATGTATGTGGAGCGAATTAAGCAGTCTGACCATACCGGTGCACTCTTATTCTTAGATTTAGATAACTTTAAACGTATAAACGACTCATTAGGGCACAATGCCGGTGATGAAATACTGGTTGAGCTTTCACAGCGACTAACTGGTGTTTTAGGCCCAACAGATACCCTTGCCCGCGTTGGCGGTGATGAATTTATTATACTCATTGAGAATGTAGGAGATAGCCATAAGCAAGCGAGTCTTGAGTCAGAATTAATGGCTAAAGTGGTACAAAGCGTTTTTTACGACAAGTTTGAGGTAGGGGATTTAGCGTTTCAGGTAAGCTGCAGTATAGGTATATGTTTAATTAATAACGCCAATGCCATTAGCGAAAATATTTTAAAGTTTGCAGATACCGCTATGTACCGCTCTAAAATGAAGGGCGGTAATAGTAGTAGTTTTTACGATCCTGCATTGCAAACCTTACTGGAAAATCAAACTGAGCTTGAAACAGATATAGTAAGAGCGATTGCATGTGATGAATTTTGTGCTTACTTTCAGCCTCAATTATCAATTGACGGCAGTATTATTGGTGCAGAAGCACTTATAAGATGGAACCACCCAACCAAAGGGCTAATTTCTCCTAATGCGTTTATTCCGATTGCTGAGCAATTTGGCTTAATTCAAAAGTTACAAAACATTGTATTGCGCGATATTTGTATTTTACTGGAAACGCTTCGTGTTCATAAAGTACTGAAAAACCAATTTAATGTGTCTATTAACATTAGCCAATGTCAGTTTAATTCTTCTACTTTAAAAGGAGAGTTGTTCAAAGCGATTAAGACATATGATGTATCACCCTCACAAATTAAATTAGAGATCACTGAGTCAATGTTAGCGGGTGATTTAATGAGTACGGTAAAGCAAATGGAAGAACTAAAATCGCAGGGGTTTGTGTTTTCGATTGATGACTTTGGTACTGGCTATTCGTGTTTAAAACACTTGAGTGTTTTTCCGATAGATGAACTAAAAATAGATAAAAGCTTTATTGATAAAGTGCTAGATAACGCATCAGGGCAAAGCATTGTGCAGTCTATTATTGGTTTAGGTCATAGTTTAGATATTAACATTGTAGCCGAAGGGGTCGAAAGTACTGAGCAACTACATATATTAAAGTCTATGGGTGTAAACGCGGTGCAAGGTTATTTATTTGCGAGGCCATTAACACACAGTAACTATTTAACATGGCATAAACAGCATCAATAATCTCGTGTTACTCACTTACTGAGGCGGCAAATTTAGTTATCCTAATCGATAAGTCGCTTTGTTTACGCTCTCATTAGGCAGTAACGTTTAGTCACTTACTGCGCTTTAGCTAAAGCAGAAATGTATATTTTTTGTTTATTTGCTACTTAGATGTAATTTATTGTTTATTATTGTGTAACTATTGCACAAATCATTGCTGCGGCATTGGTTTAGCGTTTTTAACGCGTTAAACTAGTTAGCAATTGGCAATAAGTCTACTTGTTGTGACATTATCTAAACGTGAACACGACAAGTACTTGAAACTCGCTTTTGAGTTGCTTTGTCGTTTGTTGAAACTAGGGTTTAGAGTGGTGTCATGGTATGTCGCTATGTCGGTAACTTTAAAGAACCATTAGGAGCGATAAATGAATACCACGAAAGCAGCTTTAAAGTCGGGTGAAACACATTCTTCCCGGGTAAAGTTTCTGGAAGGGGTTGATATACCCGTTTTTTTAATCAGTGGCGGTATATTAGTTTTATTTGCCGCGCTGGCACTGTACGACATAAAACTGATGTCGGATTGGATAAACTCTGCCTTTGCCTTCTCCACCAAAATATTTGGCGCCTTTTGGCAAGTCCTGCTGTTATTAACCTTTGTAATTGGTATATTTTTGGCCGTAGGTCGCACCGGTTCAGTGGTGCTGGGTGGTTTAAAAACCCCTGAAATATCTACCTTCAAATGGATAAGTATTATTATGTGTACTTTGCTTGCTGGTGGCGGTGTATTCTGGGCCGCAGCAGAGCCAATGGCACACTTTATTTCTCCGCCCCCGTTATTTGGCGGTGAAACTGGCACTAATGATGCCGCCTATAACGCCCTTGCACAAAGCTTTATGCACTGGGGCTTTTTAGCCTGGGCTATTTTAGGCAGTTTGACCGGCATTGTTTATATGCATCTTCATTACGAAAAAGGCTTACCACTTAAACCACGTACTTTGCTTTATCCCGTATTTGGCGATCGTGCTATGAAAGGGGCGCTTGGTACAATTGTTGATGCATGTTGTGTACTCGCTGTGGTTGCTGGCACTGTGGGCCCAATTGGTTTTTTAGGCTTACAGGTGAGTTTTGGCCTAGATAAATTGTTTGGTATTCCTGACACCTACACCACACAAGTGGTTATTTTATTTAGTTTAATTGGCATTTATACACTTTCAGCGGTAAGTGGCGTTACTAAAGGTATTCAGCTACTAAGCCGTTTTAATGTTGTATTAGCTGTAGTACTGATGTTGTTTATTTTACTGATGGGGCCAACTGCGTTTATTATCGACAGTTACATTCACTCCTTCGGTTTGTACTTAGATAACTTTATTCCTATGGCTACATTTCGTGCTGATAAACCATGGTTAGACTGGTGGACCGTATTCTTTTGGGGCTGGTTTTTAGGTTATGGCCCATTAATGGCTATGTTCGTTGCACGTATATCCCGAGGCCGAACTATCCGTGAAATGATTTTACTTATTTCTGTGGTTGCGCCAGTGATCACCTGCTTTTGGTTTACTATTGTGGGTGGCTCAGGCATCTTTTTTGAGTTAAATAACCCCGGTGTTATATCAGAACCTTTCGCAGGGCTTAATTTACCAGCGGCATTGTTAGCCATTACTGAGCAGTTACCCATGGGGTTTGTTGTGTCGGTGTTATTTTTAGTACTGACTACTATTTTTGTGGCAACAACCGGTGATTCAATGACTTATTCGGTATCTATGGTAATGACGGGTACCGATCACCCACAAACGTCTATTCGAGTGTTTTGGGGGATCATGATGGGGGTGATGGCGGCGTTGCTTATTTCTATAGGCGAGGGCGGAATTTCAGCCTTACAGTCCTTTATTGTGGTGACCGCGGTGCCAGTTTCGTTTGTGTTACTACCGTCACTTTGGACGGCACCACAAATAGTTAAAAAAATGGCAGATGAGCAAGGGCTTTAATTGCATAAAAAGGCGCTCGTCAGCGCTTTTTTTATTTTATGCATTGCCTGTCCTGAAATGTGTTTACACATTTAGGACTTATTTTATGAAAACCACTAAAACTAAAGACGTTAAGCGTACTCAAACAATTCGATTATTTTAAAAATGAAGCTAGCTCGTCAACGTGCGTTTGAGTTTCATTTATTAAAAGCCCAATTTGTGCCGCTGCTTCGTTTGACGTTTTGGCAAGGTTACGTACTTCGTCAGCAACCACGGCAAAACCTCGTCCAGCTTCACCAGCTCTTGCAGCTTCAATGGCCGCATTAAGAGCAAGTAAATTAGTTTGATCTGCCACGGCATTAATGGTGGTGACCGTAGTTTGAATTTTCCCTAATACCGTTGACATTGATTGATGCGTTCCAGTAACTAATTTGTTTCTAGAAGATACATTACTACCAAATACAACATATTTAGAAATTTTACCGTTTAAATCGGTAATAGAAGAAATAATGCAATCTAGCGTTACGTCTTCATTTTGATGCGTTAATGACATCATTACTTCAGTCGGTTTACCTTGGTTGAGCATTTGAATACGTGAAGCGTCTAAATACTCTCTTAAATTACCAAACACACTCGCTATGTTTGAGCCATCAGATATGTTTAATTGCCTTTTAGTATATTCATTGGCGGATAAAAACTGGCCATCTTCATTAAACTCAATCACGGCCGAGTGGCTACTTATTGCATCTTTTTGGTTTATTTGTTCAAGTACTTGGCGTTTAATTTCGCGAATATCTGAACTGACGCCCACAAACCCAGTGTGCTGGCCATTATCATTAAATGTTGGGTTTACCGACAGAACGATCCAATATGGCACGCCATTTTTGTCAAAATTTAATATTTCTTCATAAAATGGTTGTTTATTTTTGAGGTTTCTTGAAATCCGCTTAACTGTTTCTTTGTCTGTTTGTTCACCCTGCAAGAAATTGCCTGGCTTTTTGCCTTTTACTTCTGCAAGTGTATAACCTGAAAGTACTTCAAAGCCAGGGTTAACATATTCTACTAAGCCATCTTTATTGGTAATAAGTACACTCGTGCTGGTATTGCTGACCACTTTAGATAACAGTTCAAATTGCTTATAGTCTTCCACTTGCGATTGTTTCGACAACACAAATGCAGACAACAACGAATTATTAAAGTTAAAAGTAGTATGGGCTACATTATAATAAATATTGTCTTTTACAGATAAACACAGTGAACCGTGCTCGCTGTTTAAGGCACCTTGTAAAACGTTTAGCAATTTAGTGTTTTCTTTGGGCAGTAGTCCAGCATCGGCATTGTTCAACGTATCTAAATTATTCGCGACAAGCTTTTCATTATCATCGAAGACTGCGTAGATATCTCCACCTAAGCTCAGTAGTGTTTGCCAAGCTTGTTCATCTAACACTCTCATAGGCTCTGGCTTAAATACATGAAGCGAGCATGTATCAAGCTCTTTTAATGTAAGTGGGCTAATATGTTGGGTTAAAAACAAGTTATTTCCACAAGCAATAGTTTTGCTTGTTGGATTATACTGTTTATTTAAATAGGTTAATGTATTGGTATCATTAGTTTGGTTAAGTGTCCTACTTAGCGATTTAAACTCGTCGTTCACTGCAATAACAATGTTGTCGTTGTTAACGATAATCGCAGCTGCTTCGTGTACATTAACTAGCTGTTTTGCAAACGCCTGTTTTCTTTTTTTTGGGCTAAACCACATCATTTCTTCCTAACTTACACTCTAATTGATTGCATTATACGCCCATCATAGTACCTATAGGTCAAAACTATTGTTTTTTATTTTGCAATAATAATTTTGTGTCGGTATTTTTAAAGGTAATCACATAAAACATAGTTATTGTTCATTCGTTACAATGCGTTATAGTTTGCTAACAAATATGAAAAAGAATTAGAGATAGCCCATGCAGTTAATAGATTTAACCCCTGATGATCCGGATGTGATTACTGTTTTTTCTGATATCGACAGACTTATTAATTCTTTATACCCAGTAGCTACAGCGCAGTCATTGTCAGTTAGTCAATTAGGCCAACCCAATGTGTATGCAATAGGCTTGAAAAATGAAGAGGGGATTATTGCTTGCGGGGCGATTGTTATGCAATTTGATACAAAGCCCTATGGCGAGATACGCCGTTTATATGTAAAACCTAGCTATCGCGGAAAAGGCTTGTCGCGCCGTATTATGCAAATTTTATTATACCATGCTGGCGAGGAAAAAATCCCAGTTATAAAACTAGAAACAGGGCCAAAACAAATACAATCAATTCACCTTTATGAGAATTTAGGGTTTGTGCAATGTGAACCTTTTGGTGAATACAAAGCAAACCCAAACAGCTTATTTATGGAGCTTGCGCTTGGCTAATATTGCGCTATTGAGTGTTTTTTTTTATCAATTTCAATCATCACTCGTTACGAGTAGAAATACTTGTTGGACATGAATCACTATTTTTCTTTTAATGCGCGCAACTAGCCGGTTTGGCATTCATAAATAAAAGAGAAAGATAAATGAAAGAGACAACATCACTAGAACAAGCTCGTACGAGCTACAACGTTCGTCATTGGAGCCAAGGTTTTTTTGGTATTAATGATCAAGGTGATGTGTATGTTGCGCCAAAGGCTGATGCCCCACAGCAAACCATTGCACTAACAGACATTGCTAAGCAGCTTGAAGAAAAAGGCTTAAGTTTGCCAGCACTCGTTCGTTTTCCACAAATATTACACCATCGTGTGCATAGCCTATGTGGTGCATTTAATACCGCAATAGAAAGCTATGGCTATCCAAAAGACTACCTATTAGTTTATCCAATTAAAGTAAATCAACAGCGTGAAGTTGTTGAAGAAATTGTTGCCAGCCAAGCACAAGTAGAAAAAAAACAGCTAGGTTTAGAAGCAGGCAGCAAGCCAGAGTTATTAACCGTATTAGCGCTGGCTGAAAAAACCAGTGCGGTGATTGTGTGTAATGGCTACAAAGATAAAGAATATGTGCGCTTAGCGCTGATTGGCGAAAAGCTGGGCCATAAAGTGTATATCGTACTTGAGAAACTATCTGAGCTGGACATGGTGCTTAGCCAAGCCAAAGAACTTAATGTAAAACCGCGTATTGGTATTCGTGTGCGTTTAGCCTCGCAAGGCAAAGGTAAATGGCAGGCCAGTGGCGGTGAAAAATCTAAGTTTGGGTTATCTGCTTCTCAAGTGCTTTATGTAGTAAACCGCTTAAAAGAAACAGATCAGCTTGATTTAGTTCAGCTTGTGCATTTTCACTTAGGGTCGCAAATGGCTAACATTCGTGATGTACGTTTAGGTGTAAGTGAAGCCGCACGTTTTTATTGTGAACTACGCAAGTTGGGCGCGCACATAGAGTGCCTTGATGTAGGCGGCGGTTTAGCGGTTGATTATGACGGCACGCGCAGTCAATCTCACAACTCAATGAACTATAGCTTGGCTGAATATGCAAATAATATTGTGTACACCATAGGCGATATTTGTAAGCAGTATGAACAGCCTTTTCCTACTATTATTTCAGAGTCGGGAAGAGCATTAACGGCGCACCACGCAGTACTGATTTCCAATGTAATTGGCACCGAAACGTATACACCGGAAGAAATAGAAGCGCCAGCTGATGATGCGCCGCAGTTACTTAAAAATATGTGGATTTCATGGCAACAATTGCATGTGCTTACTGATGACCGTGCATTAATTGAGATTTTTCACGACAGCCAAGGTGATTTAGCTGAAGCGCATAGTCAGTTTGCGATGGGATTATTAGATTTAACCCAACGTGCATGGGCCGAGCAAATTAATTTGCGTGTGTGTTATGAACTAAACAAATTAATGGATAACAAAAACCGTTTTCATCGACCGATTATTGATGAACTGAATGCGCGTTTAGCGGACAAGTTTTTTGTAAATTTCTCATTGTTTCAGTCATTGCCTGACGCGTGGGGAATTGATCAAGTGTTTCCAGTATTGCCATTAAGTGGTTTAACGCAAGCACCGCAAAAGCGTGCGGTGTTATTGGATATTACTTGTGATTCTGATGGCGCTTTAGAGCACTATGTTGATGGTCAAGGTATTGAAAGTACATTGCCAGTACCTGAGTTCACAGCAGATAAACCATATTTGATGGGGTTTTTCTTAGTAGGTGCCTATCAAGAGATTTTAGGTGATATGCATAACTTATTTGGTGATACGCACAGTGCTATTATCAATATGGATGAACAAGGTGTTGCTAGTATTACAGAAATTAATCATGGTGATACTGTGGCTGACATGATGCGTTATGTACATTTAGATGTTGAAGGTTTTCAGCAGTCATATGCGCAGTTAGTGAGCGCAAAAATTGCACCTGATGAACAGCAAAGCGTTTTAGACGAGTTGCAAAGCGGCCTTGATGGCTACACTTATTTAGAAGAGTTATAAGCAATGTCTAGCTTGTTTGGTTGTGTTGACCACTCATTGTACTCAAATGGGATGACGTTCTTACGTCGTCCTATGGTACAAAACATTAACGCGATTGAAGCCGATGTAGTGGTACTGGGTTTACCGTTTGATTTGGCCACTTCAGGGCGCCCTGGTGCCCGCTTAGGACCTGATGCTATTCGCAGAGCGTCAGTGCATTTAGCGTGGGAAGATACGAAGTACCCGTGGACATTTCCGTTGTTTGAGCGCTTAACCGTGGCGGATGCTGGCGATTTTACCTATCCGGTAGGCGACCCTGAATATTTTACCGCGCAACTAGAAATGGCTGCAGAGCAAATACTTCGCCAAGGTAAAACATTGCTAGGCTTGGGCGGCGATCATTTCGTAACCTTACCGCTATTGCGCGCACATGCAAAAATTCATGGCAAAATGGCGTTAGTGCATTTCGATGCGCATACTGATACTTACAGTAACGGTTCGCGTTTTGATCACGGCACCATGTTTTATCATGCGCCAATGGAAGGGTTAATTGATGTTAATCACAGTATTCAGCTAGGTATTCGTACTGACTTTGATCAAAGCAAGCATGAGTTTGCAGTGATTGATGCCATGCAAGCCAATGATCTGCATGCGAACGATATTGCAGCTCAGATTATTGAGCGAGTGGGTGATTTACCGGTTTACTTAACCTTTGATATAGATTGTTTAGACCCCGCCTTTGCACCAGGTACGGGCACTCCCGTGTGTGGTGGTTTAACCTCTGATAAAGTGCTTAAAATCTTACGCGCACTTAAAGGCATTAATATGGTGGGAATGGATGTGGTTGAAGTATCCCCGTCGTACGACCAAAGTGAGCTTACCGCCATTGCCGCTGCAACGATTGCCAGTGAATTACTGCATTTGTGGGCACTTAAGCATAAATATTAATATGTGTTAATGTAGATTAAAAAGCGCCGATTTGGCGCTTTTTTTGTGTGCAAATAAAAGACGATTAAAACTGCATATTGTGCTTTTTAGCATAAATAAAAAACACCGGAATTTCGATTATGACGTAAGTTAAAAAAGTAAACCAAAACCAATTAACTTCAAATATTAACCAGCTAAATTGCACGCCTGAGTTGTAATAAAGGGTAGATGCAATTAATAGCGTAATGCCTGTTGCAAATAAATCTTGCACCGATACTTTTTTAAAGCTGCTGCCTGCAAAGCGCGGATAAATAAATCCGTAGCCAAGCGTTATCATAATGATAACTAATAACAATAAATTCAGTTCAGGGGTCATTGTGGTTTATATTGCCTCGCATATTCTATTCGCTCTTGGGAACTTGGGTGCGTTGATAAATACTTTAACCAAGTTTCATCATAGGTCCCTTCTCGCGCTTTTAAATTCTTTTCCAGTGCTTCAATTGCATCAGCAAAGTCGTGGTTAGAATAGCCTAATTTTAAAAGGTTTTTAATCGCATATATATCGGCTTCTTGTTCCATATCTCGCGAAAACGCTTGTTGTAAAAAAGATGAACCAGAGCCAAGCACGACTTCTAATATACCTTCTAAGTCACCAAAGATAACTGCAAATACAACGGTGCTAGCTGCAGCTTGTGCTGCAAGGCGAATGCTGTGATGGTGCTGAACATGACCAATTTCATGAAGTAAAACAGCACGCAGGGCATCAGGATCATTTTTTAATAGTTCAACAAGTTCGTCAGTTACAACAACCCGACCATTTGGAAGAGCAAACGCATTAGCTGAAAAATAGTCTGACTGATAAAAAGAAAGTCTAAATTTTGCACTGTCTAAATTGAGCGAGTTAAGCATTAAGCGCCATTGCTGCTGAATTTCTGTTTGCTTTTTAGCAGCAAGTTGAGATGGCTCTAATGCGACTTTTTCTATCACATTGAGCGTGTGGTCCCCTATCGTTTCAATTGTCGAGGTAGGTGCTAAGTTAACGCTATAAACGGCTACTGATGGTATTAAGCGGGATAAAATTAACCAAAGCAATAGGGGAATTAGCAGCACAGATGCAACAATAAGCATTTTATTTTTTTCGAGTCGTTCACTCAGTCCATGCTTTTTAAGCGCGAATGGCCATCTAAATTCCACATCTTGAGGAATAAATCGCCCACCGTTAGCAAAATTCAACTCAGACGCCATGCCAGATAACGGACTATCAAGCTGGCAATCGTCTATTGTTGATGAAAGTAACGTCGTATTCTCAGAGTCAACAAGTGTTATTTTCTCATGGGAAAGGTGTGCATAGCTTTTAATATGTTGGCTGCTATTAGGGTAATAATAACAGCCAAAAATAGGATAATTACTCATTAGGTAAGTGAAATATCAATATCAAACACATTGGCAGCTTCTTCAGCAAATGATGATTGCTCATTTTGTGCAACATCAATTAACGAAAGTGCGCCGCTATAAATAGTGACTTCTGTAACCGATGCTAACAGCTTTGCTCTACGTACTTTAGCCCAAGGGTAGGCAAGCCCTAAGGTAAACATAATTGCCAGTACATTGGTAAATAGTAAAATAGCGTAGTCAATGGCTTTTAAATTCGACTCAAAGGTAGCAACCTCTGTAAATTCGCTGTTATTAAAAATATGATTTCGAATAATCGAATGATAAACAGCGCCTACCAGTGTTAAAAACGCAATATACAACGCAGCAATTAATAGCGGCACTATAATTGTCGAAAGGCTAAAGTTTTGTGTGTTTAAGTTGTCGATAGTTAAGGCACTTGCGCCAGCAAAGATGCCAAAAATAACTAAGCCACCAATTGCGACTCCTAGGGTGATAAGTGCAGCAATATAATAGCGTTCGCCCTGAAGATTTACCGTAAGTGGTTTATTTCCATAGCTGATGTTTTCATGCATATATTGATCAATTCGTTTTAATGCATACGGTAGTAATAGGTATAATGTGAAAACACTTGCTATAGGCAATAAAACAAAGTTAATAAATGCATCGCCGTAATTACCTGAAAAAGCAAAGCGTACATTACGATGGCGGGTCATACGCATATTAAAACGCATGCCTTGGTTAATGATCCATGGCAATAAAAATAAAAAGCCAATAGCAAACAAAAGACCTATCGTCGGTGCTAGGCTGCTAAGTAGGGTGTAAATTAAAAATACAATGACCGCTAAAATGCGTCCTTTTAAAATTTGTATTGGGGTCGCTAGATAGTCAAAGCTATGGCCGTCGATACGCGTATGACCGTAAAAATAACGGTAGGTGCGTACTTTTGCCCAGGCAGAATAAATTCCGAGAGTAATAATACTTAGTAGTATATTAACAATCCATATACCAAAAAATTCGCCGCCTTTGCCGCTAAATTGTACTTTACCGCTAAAAATAGCGGAGGGTGTTTGATTTGACTCAGGTGAAGTTGGGTTTACTGATTCCATTTAAAAAGATATCCATGTTGTTTTTTTGTGAATTTACCTTTTTTAGAAAATAAAAACAATCTTTATAATTAGCTAGCTGATTGTAAGTAGGCTACTTTTATTGCTTTTACTGTTTATAGGGCTGCACTTTAAGTCACCTCTGGTATACTGTGCAAATAATTTAATGGGGCTGTCATGATTTCAAAAAACCAACTTAAACTTATTCGCCAGCTTGGCCAAAAAAAGTATCGCAAGCAATTTAATCAATACTTAGTACAAGGCGAAAAAAACGTACTGGAGTTATTAAATAGCCCATTAAAAGTAACCGATGTATTTGCAACGCAAAGTTTTATTGATAATAACCAAAGCGCATACCCTCAAACGCATTTTATTACAGCAGATGAAGAGCAGTTAACAAAGGTAAGTACTTTGGTAAGTAATAATGCGGCTATTGCAATTGTTGATATGCCAACTACCACATTACCGGATGAAAACAGCTTAATATTAGCCTTAGATGGTGTGTCTGATCCTGGTAATTTAGGTACCATCATTCGGGTGGCTGATTGGTACGGCATAAAACACATTGTTGCCAGCACTGACAGTGCCGATCCGTATAACCCAAAAACAATTAGCGCCACAATGGGCTCGTTTGTACGTGTATCGGTAAGCCAAGTTGATTTACCCAGTTATTTAACATCTCTAAATGTACCAATTTATGGTGCATTTTTAGAGGGCGAGAATGTTCATCACTGTCAGTTTGCTGGGAAAGGCGTATTATTAATGGGCAGCGAGTCACATGGCATACGCCAGCAGTGTGCCGCGCTTGTTAGTAATAAAATTACTATTCCTGCCTTTGGCGGTGCTGAATCGCTTAACGTGGCAATGGCAACGGGCATTATTTTAGATAACTTTAAACGCCAAGCTTAACCTTTTGCCTAAAAATAGGTTAAATTGTAACAACTAACAAAAATAATAAAAATTGGTAAAACAACCAGATGCGCTTAAGCACTATAAAATTAGCGGGCTTTAAATCTTTTGTAGAGCCCACTAAAATTCCATTTCCAGATCAAATGACGTGTGTTGTCGGCCCTAATGGCTGTGGCAAATCAAATGTCATTGATGCGGTGCGATGGGTGCTTGGTGAAAGTTCAGCTAAAAATTTACGTGGCGATGCCATGACTGATGTCATTTTTAATGGCTCTACTAACCGCAAGCCCATTTCGCAAGCCTCCGTTGAACTAATATTTGATAATACCCAAGGTAAGTTACCCAATACGTTTGCTGATCGTAACCAAGTGGCTATTAAGCGTTTGGTGACTCGCGATGGTCAGTCATTGTACTTTTTAAATGGCAGTAAATGCCGAAAACGTGATATTACCGACATATTTTTAGGCACGGGTCTTGGGCCGCGAAGCTACGCTATTATTGAACAAGGGATGATCTCACGTTTAATAGAGAGCAAACCGCAAGAGCTACGTGTTTTTTTAGAAGAAGCCGCAGGGGTCTCTAAATACAAAGAGCGCCGCCGTGAAACACAAACACGCATAAAAAGCACCCGAGAAAACCTAGAACGGCTGCTAGATGTTCGCCAAGAGCTACAAAATCAACTCGATAAACTGGCAGTACAGTCGGTTGAGGCTAAAAAATACCGTGAATTTAAAACCCAAGAACGCACCTTAAAGGGGCAAATAGCGGTATTAAAATGGCAAAAGCTGCATCAGCAACAGCTTGATAAAAGTGCGCAAATCAAAAAGCTGGATGAACAAATCAGCTTCTTTAAAACGGCGCATTCAGGTCATGATGATGTTCTGGCAAGCCTTGATGCTCAAGTGCAAGCTCAACAAGATAAACTCGATGATGCGCAGCAACAGCAGCACCTTACGCATACCGAATTGACTCGTAGTGAACAGCAGGCAATTAGCATTAAGCAACAAACGCTGTCACTGAAACAAAATTTAGCCAAGTTAGAGCAACAAAAAAATCAAAGTGAAGAAACCAAAACGCAGCAACAAAGTCTTTGCCAAGAGTTAGATGACAACTTGCAACAGGCTATTGAGCATCACTTAATGTGTAGCGAGCAAGTTATAGAGCTTACCGATGAGGTTAATCAGCTGCTGGAGATTAAAAATGCCGACACATCACAGTGGCAATCGTTAACAGAAGACTATCAACAATTAAATAATCAGCAGCTAGCGCATGCAAATGCAGTAAAACATACAGAACAGAAAATCAGTTATGTTAAGCAACAGCTAACGCAGCTTGATGAGCAAATAGATGAGTTAAAACGCAGTGAGATAGAGCAGCAATTAACTGAGCAACAGCAGCATAGGCAAACGCTGACAGAGCAATTAGCGAGCGCGCAAACTGCTCATAGTAAAGGTCAAAGTACTCAGTCAATACAGCAGCAACACCTCAATGAGGCTCAGCAGCAATGGCAGCATTTATCTCAGCAAGTTAATGAACTAAAAGCCGGTATAGCAGGGCTAAAAACCACCCTTAGACTTGAAAAAAACAGCGGTGAAAATTTAACCTTGTTTAAGCAGTTAACTGTTCAGTCGGGTTATGAGTTTTTAGTCGAGCAGGCGTTGTCATCACTTGAGCACATTCATATTTCACCGGGTAAAGCAGAAAATAGCACGTGGCAAATACCCTCACAGTCTGTGGCAAGCAATAGTATTGCTGCCTTTATTAGCGCCGGTATCTACCCCGAGTTATTAAACCATATTGCCTATGATGCCGAGGGTGAAACACATCATCTTAACGATGCCAGTTTTATTGCAGTGATGGACAAGCAAGGGGCGTTACATGGTCGAAATTGGCATGTGAGTGGCGATAAAAATGCAGAAAATTCTTTATTATTAATGCACAAAAAGCTTAAGCAGCAAGGTACCTTACTTGAGCAGCAACAACAGGCATTGACGGATGCATACTCCACACTTGAAGATCATCAAGCGCAAGCAGCATTAATAACCGAGCAGCAAAACGAGCGCAAAGACACTATTCATCAATTAGCACAACAACTTGCTGTAGCAACAACGCGTGACGATATGCTTAAAGCGCAAGCTAATCAACATTTGCAGCAGCTAACAAAATTACAACAACAGCGTCAGCCTCTGCTAGAGCAACAACAGCAGTTAAGCGAATTATTGAGCGAAGAGCTCGATAAAAATGAACAGCTTGCACAGCAATTACAGGTATTAGCTGAAGAGCTTAACCAAGCCGATAGCACACGAATAAATAGTAATGAGCGTTACAAACAAGCTTTGAATAATGCTGAACAATATAAAACGCAAGCACATCAGGCAAACCTTAATGAGCAAAAAGCGCGAAGTGAATGGCAGCTCAGTCAAACTAAACTTAGCCATGCTGTACAGGCGTTTACTAGTGCCGAAGAGGGTGCGCAAGAGATAATAGAGCAGATTGAAGCGTTACTTATTCCTGAGCAAGAGCTTGCACTAAGTATTGAGCAATTATTAGTACAGCACCAACAAGGCGAACAAATCCTTGTGGATATTCAGCAGCAGTTAGCTCAAGCAAAACAAGAATTACAAAACAAACAAGCGAGTTTAAAAACGTCACAAGCTGAGCTGGTGGCACTACAAGAGCAACACCAAAAACTGAGCATTGAAGAGCAAAGCTTACTAATAAAAGCGCAAGCGGTACTAGAGCCACTTAGTGAGCTTAATCAAAATTTAAAACAGGTATTAGCAGAGCTTCCTGCAGAGTTGTCATTAAATGCGGCGCAAAATCAACTTGCTGGAGTAAGTAATCAGCTAGAGCAATTAGGAGCCGTTAACCTTGCAGCCATTGATGAATTTGAACAAGCTAAGCAAAGAAGTGATTATTTAAATAATCAGCTGGATGATTTAACCCAAGCATTAACAGCTTTAGAAGGCGCTATTCATAAAATAGATCGTGAAACAAAAACGCGCTTTAAATCCACGTTTGATCAGGTAAACCACGATTTTGGCCAGCTTTTTCCAAAAGTATTTGGCGGCGGCAGTGCTTACTTAGAATTAACCAGTGACGATTTACTCGAAAGTGGTGTTAGTATAATGGCAAGGCCGCCAGGTAAAAAAAATTCGACAATTCATTTGTTAAGTGGTGGAGAAAAAGCGCTGAGCGCATTATCATTGGTGTTTTCTATATTCAGGCTCAATCCAGCTCCATTCTGTATGCTGGACGAGGTAGATGCCCCATTAGATGATGCTAATGTGGTTCGTTTTTGCCGATTGGTTGAAGAAATGTCACAATCTGTGCAGTTTATTTATATAAGCCATAATAAAATTGCAATGGAAATGGCAGGTAGATTAACGGGTGTAACCATGGCAGAGCCCGGCGTGTCGCGTATGGTTGCTGTGGATATTGAACAAGCGGTGCAACTTGCACATGCATAATTTTATAGTCATTTGCTAGTTATTTTAGGTAAAATGATGGCTGTTAGGCATATTAATAATAAAAGGTGAGGGGATGGCCGAAGAATTAAGATGGGTTTTAATTGTGATCAGTGTGTTTGTCATTGGTGGCTTATTAATACACGGTTTGTGGTCAGTAAGAAAAAAAGAGAATGCTGAACTCCCTGCAAGCGAGCGAGTTGAACCTGTTCAAGAACAGCAGCCTTCATCTTTGCATACTGAGCCGCAAGAGCCTATGTTAGCGCAACGCGAAGAGCCACAAATGAGTGAGTTAAACTTCAGCGCTGATGAGCCACAAATAGACGTTAGACCAGCTGATACAGCTATTGAGGATGACCTTGAAGTAACAACAGAAGAGGCTGCAGATACACAACAAGACGCCCCTAAAGACATTGCTGACTTTGTAATTGTACATATTCAAATGCCAGAAGGGCTAACTATGCAAGGTAGTAAATTACTACCGGCGGTTAACACGTTAGGCTTTAAGTATTCAGAAGAAGGTTTTTTTAATCGCCATTTGGACCCAGCAGGCCAAGGGCCGGTGTTATTTAGGCTGGTAAATATGTATAACCCTGGCACGTTCGATATTGATAATATGGAACAGTTCAGCACCGCAGGCGTTAGTTTATTTATGACTCTGCCATGTGATGGCGATGGCCTTGCTGCGTTTAATATGCTGCACAGCGCCGCTAAAAAGCTAGCCGATGAATTTGGTGCCGAAATTCTGGATGCTGAGCGCAACGAAATGACGGTAGAGCGTATTCGTCAATATGTTGAACAGGTTCGCGCATTTTCTGCGTAATATACGCATAAGTTAAATTTTGTAAGCCACTGGGCGTTCACTCGTCAAAGTGGCTTTTTTTATGTTTTTTGAGGTCAGTATGTCAAACAGTATCCGTGATAAAATAATAAAACTTCGCTCCTATCTTGAAGAGCACAGCTATAAGTATTATGTTTTGGATGCCCCTACTATACCTGACTCTGAGTATGATCGAGTATTTAAACAGTTAATCGAGCTGGAGAGCGAGAATCCGAATTTTGTAAGTTTAGACTCACCTACTCAAAAAGTAGGTGGGGCGGCGCTTGCCAAGTTTGAGCAAGTAGCACACCAAGTGCCTATGTTGTCGCTTGATAACGCTTTTGGTGAAGACGAATTTAGCGGTTTTAATCGTCGTATTAAAGAGCGTTTAATGAGCACTGAAGAGCTTACATTTTGCTGTGAGCCTAAACTGGATGGCTTAGCGGTATCGATTATTTATCGCGATGGGGTATTAGTGCAAGCAGCGACTCGTGGCGATGGTTTTACTGGCGAAAATATTACCCAAAATGTAAAAACAATTCGCAATGTGCCATTAAAGTTACGCGGTGATGATTACCCGCGTGAGCTTGAAGTGCGCGGTGAAGTGTTTATGGATAGCGCGGGCTTTGAAAAATTAAATGCCGAAGCAGAAAAGCGCGGTGACAAAGTTTTTGTAAACCCACGTAATGCGGCAGCGGGCAGTTTACGCCAGCTAGACTCAAAAATTACCGCAAAACGGCCACTGATGTTTTATGCCTACAGCACCGGATTAGTTGCCGATGGCACATTACCTGAAGATCATTACCAGCAACTTGCCAAGCTTACCGACTGGGGATTACCACTTTGCCCTGAAACAAAACTAGTTGAAGGCCCAAAGGCCGCGCTTGCCTATTATAATGACATTTTAACGCGCCGTAGCGAGCTAAAATATGAAATAGATGGCGTGGTAATAAAAGTAAATAAAAAAGCCCTACAAGAGCGCCTAGGCTTTGTTGCGCGTGCACCGCGCTGGGCTATTGCTTATAAGTTTCCGGCGCAAGAAGAAATAACACACTTGCTAGATGTAGAGTTTCAAGTAGGGCGTACTGGGGCTATTACCCCTGTTGCGCGACTAGAGCCGGTATTTGTTGGTGGTGTTACGGTATCGAATGCAACGCTGCATAATGCTGATGAAATTGCCCGTTTAGGCGTTAAAGTGGGCGATACTGTGATTATTCGTCGCGCTGGGGATGTGATCCCACAAATTACCCAAGTAGTGCTTGAACAACGCCCAAGCGATGCAAAAGCGATTGTGTTTCCAACTATGTGCCCAATTTGTGACTCGCACGTTGAGCGGGTTGAAGGTGAAGCTGTTGCACGTTGTACAGGCGGCTTGGTATGTCAAGCACAGCGCAAACAAGCGATTAAACATTTTGCCTCACGTAAGGCTTTAGATATTGACGGCTTAGGCGACAAAATTGTTGATCAATTAGTTGACCGAGAGCTGATCAAAACGCCTGCTGATTTATTTATTTTAAAGCAGGGACATTTTGAGTCACTTGAACGAATGGGACCAAAATCAGCAAAAAACTTAGTTGCGGCGCTTGATGATGCTAAAACCACTACCTTAGCAAAGTTTTTATATTCACTGGGTATTCGTGAAGTCGGTGAGGCCACAGCTCAGAATTTGGCTAATCATTTTTTAACGCTTGAAAACGTGATTGATGCCAGCATTGAACAACTAATAGAAGTAAGCGATGTAGGTGAAATAGTGGCGAAGCATGTTCGCGGCTTTTTTGCTGAAGAGCATAACCTGACAGTGGTAAACGAATTAATAGCGCAAGGAGTAAACTGGCCACAGTTAACAGCGCCATCAGAGCAAGAACAGCCGCTAGCGGGTTTAACTTATGTGCTAACTGGGACGCTTAATACGCTTAATCGTAATGATGCAAAAGCGCGCCTACAACAATTAGGCGCGAAGGTTTCTGGCAGTGTTTCAGCAAAAACTGATGCCTTAGTAGCGGGTGAGAAAGCCGGCTCTAAGCTCACCAAAGCGCAAGAGCTCGGTATAGAAATACTGACAGAGGATGATTTAATTACTTTGTTAGAGACTCATAATGGCTAGTTTTACAAATTTACTTAACACGCTATTAATTGAACTAGGCCAATGGCTACAGGGCTATTTGCCGCATTTATCACTACTTTTAATGGTGTGCTTAGTGTCGCTGTATGCGGATGACATTTTAAAGTTAACCAAAGGCGTCGTAGCTAGGCGCCACTTTATTATTAGGGTGGCGTGTTTTGTGTTGATAACTGCGTTTGGCTTTGGCTTGTTAGTGGTGTGGTTAAGCCCACTGCTAACTAAAGCTTTACTGTTTTTTGGCACTAAGTGGTTAGCGCTTACCTTATTAGTGGCATTTTTTATTTTGGGCACCATTGCCGATAGGAAAAATCAGTTGTGAGTCGATATGGGCCTGAATACTGGGATAAATATGGAAGCTATCGCACACCATTAGCGTTTCACTTGAGTATTTTAGTACTATTGCGCGCCTATTTTATTTGGGTAATAGCCGCGTTGAGTCGTCGACCTGAGCTTGATTTAATGTCATTGTTTTTTAGATCAAAAAATGACTTCTTCATTGCTATAGCGATCGGTGCTGTGGCAATTGTGCCCACTATCTTATTTTGTTTACGTAGGCCGCGGGATTCGCATCAAGCTACGCAACGCTTGGCACGTATTTGGCGGTATATGCGTTGGCCACTCATTGTATGTGCGTTAATTGATTTGTCGTGGTTGAGTATTCAAGCTGCTCATAGCCATTATCGCTTCTCACTATTTTTAGCTGTGCAAATGGTGATTGTATTATGGGTGTTGTGGTATTTGGCAAAAAGTCGTTATTTAAGTGTTTTTTTTAGTGATTGGCCTGAGCCGACAGAAAAAGCAACCGATAAAAAGTAAGCGAGATTATGCACAGTATTAATAAAAAAATAGCACAAGTAGTCGCTTTAATAGGGCTCGTAATTATAGCGTGTGGCTATTTTTTTTCTTTAGGCGAATTCCTTTGGTTTAAAGCTGGGTTAGTAATGTGGGTTGTGGTGTTTTGTTCGTGTTGTTACCGATTAACGCCGTTGTTTAAAATGCGCAATCCGCTGCGTAATTTTATTCAACGCGATGCGCAGCACTTATTTGTTTTTAGTTTAACAGGGCTGTTTGATAAAAAAAATGGCCCGCATTGGTTAGTCATCAGTAATATTGAGTCGATAGAAATAAGAAACGATGAACTAATAGTGCACAGTAATAATGACAGACAATTAAGCGTGAGCATTCCTGGCAGTCAAGCCCAATTGCATGCCTATGTAAGCCGTATACTTACAGCAACAGAAAAGCACACTATAGTCTTTAGATAGCGTTGATCGTGGTATTAGCCACAGGCGTACCAGACTACAAGTAAATGATTGCTAGTTAAATTAATAACGTAATGAGGTTGTTATGTTGAAGTGGAACGATATTGTTAATTTTGCCAACCATGGTAATCCAACACCGGTTCGAAAAGTGGTTAAAACAGATCAGCAATGGCGCGAACTGTTAAACGAAGAGCAATATTATGTGACCCGTAAAAAGGGAACTGAACGACCAAATAGTTCGAGTAGTTGTACCTTGTTAGAGCCAGGTAAGTATGTGTGTGTTTGTTGTGACAACTTACTATTTGATGCAGATGAAAAGTTTGATAGTGGCACCGGCTGGCCTTCATTTACCCAACCGGCAACTGAGGAAGCGATTGGTTATGTCATGGATAATAGTCATGGCATGGAGCGAGTTGAAGTTGTTTGTAATGTGTGTGATGCGCATTTAGGGCATATTTTCCCTGATGGGCCACTTCCTACTGGTTTACGCTACTGTGTAAACGCACTGGCAATGAAAAAGCTCTAGGGTCTGTTGACCTTTCAAGGTTAAATTTGCAGCGGTTTGTTTGGGATTTAGGCAAGGCAGCGCCTATGTGGTGTGGTTACTCCCCATAAATAGGCGATAACGTAGCATTAATGCCAAACAGGCTCTAACTAATCTCTAGTTTCATTTCTTTAGCAATCTGAAGTAGTTTGTCGAACCGCTCTGATTGCTCTTCTGCTAAGGGTGATTTTTTTAATAGTTTAAAGCACTTTTGAGCTAATACACTATTGAAAGAATCACCATGTTTTTTTGATTTATCGACCAAACATTGTAACAAGTTAAGCGCAATACTTGGATTGTGTGGCATGACTTTAAAGGCTTGGCTAAATGCTTCTAAGGCAACATTCAATTGGCCACGCTCAAACTGTTTAACAGCATGATTATTAAGTTCTTTCGGCCCCATTTTAATATCACGTCTTTCACTTTGCTGTTGTTGTATATAACGCAAGTAGGTAGCGTCGCTTCTACTTGGGTGGCGCTCGCAATGATCAATAATATGGCTAAACAGGGCTTGCGCCTTTTGGTGAAAGCCTAGTTCATGTAGTGCTTTTGCTTTATCAAGGGCACCATCTACTGAACGTATCTGAGTATCGTTGTCATCAAGCTGCTCAATGAGCTGTTTCGCTTTTTTATGTTCATCTTTTAAATAATAAAGGCGCGCATTAAGTACATCAATTTGGGTTTGTGCGTTGCTGGTTGGAAACTGTGTTTTTAGTTCATTGATATATTTATTTGTTTGACGAGATATCCTGTTTATTTGGTCAGTTTGATCTGTGGTCAATGCAAAATCAATCCCAGCACGAGCGGCATTTAAATAAATATCTGGGCTATCATGCATAGAGTACTTAGCGTAAGTGGCAATATCTTTTTGAGTTAAGTAGCTGGTTTCATAATCTCTATTAATGAGCGATACGCTGTTCAATGATTTTTGACGATCTATGTTACGCGGGGCAATATGTGCCGCTTGACTTAAAAAGTCTTGTGCTAAATCAAATTGGTTTAGTTTTATCTCTAAACGGCCTAATAAGTCTAAGGCTATAAGTCGAGTTTCATTACGTTCAAGCATTGTTTTAAGCATACGCTGAGCTAAAATATGCTCATTGTTAGCGATTAAAGCTTCTACTAATCCTACTTTTGCCCACGCAAACTTTTGAATATTCAAAACTGACTTAAAAAAGTCTTTCGCTTCTTGGTTTTGCTTTAACGCCAGTAGAATATTACCTTTTAATCTAAGTAGAATAGGGCTGTATTTATTACTTTTTTCAAGTTGGGCATTAATTTGTTTTAGTGCTTTAGATTGGTTGTCGTCATCAATTAAAGTGTAAATGGCTTTTAAGTCGCTTTTACGTTTAAGAATACGCTCTATGCGCACTCTTAACTCTTGTACGGAAAACGGTTTTACTAAAAAGTCATCGGGTTGAAGTTCTAATACACTGTGTACTAATTCTCCGCTCGTTTCCGCAGATGTAAAAATAAACCCAGTAGAGTGTTTAATTAACGCTTTAGCCCGTAACTCTTCATAAAGCTGATAGCCATCTTGGCGTTTACTTAGATTAAAAGAGCAAATTACCAAGTCAAATTGTTCATGTAAGCATTGTTCTTTTGCCGCTAAGGCATGATCTGCAAAACGCATATGTCCAAAGCCAATTTTTTCGAGCGACTGTTTCATGTAGCTTTGAGCAAGAGGCTGCTCTTCTACAATCAGTATTTTTGCATCGTTAAAAATATTTTTAGACATTGGCTTAAGCGTTATTGAATTTAACACAGACTATAATCAACAGTTTAGACGCTTACAAGGTAATTTAAAGATTAGCCTCGAAGATGAGAGCTTATTAAGCAAATTAATTCTAAAGGTTTATATTTTTATCTTAAAAGAGCTAAAAGCTCATTTAAAGGAAATGAATAGCAAGCGTAATAAAGTAAGTTTAAACAAAATGATTTTGGAGATAATAAAACTCGGAAGATAGATTTTTGCTATGTGATTGGTAATACTGATTTTTTGAAACCGAAAAATTGCTTGATAACGAATTTCTAAGTAGTAATTAATACTGAACTTTAACTTAAGGAGTGGATGATAATGAAAATCTAAATGGTGGGTAATACGGGACGGTTTATATTTTTGTAATATGCACCATTCTAAGAATGGTGGGTCGTACTGGACTTGAACCAGTGACCCTCGCCTTGTAAGGGCGATGCTCTCCCAACTGAGCTAACGACCCATATTACAAATTTACAACATGACTATTAACATAATAATAAGTTTTATATGTGGTGGGTGATACTGGACTTGAACCAGTGACCCTCGCCTTGTAAGGGCGATGCTCTCCCAACTGAGCTAATCACCCACATATAAATTAATCAAAACTATTATAATAAATAGTACTGGACTTTAACCAGTGAACTTCGCCGTTACTTGTAAATAGCGGTGATGCTCTCTTTTTCTAACTGAGCTAATCACCCATTTAGACATCTTGTAATATGCACCATTCAAAGAATGGTGGGTCGTACTGGACTTGAACCAGTGACCCTCGCCTTGTAAGGGCGATGCTCTCCC